>DATFTU010000347.1:0-2413 GCA_035261565.1 Bacteroidia bacterium | reverse complement strand
ATCCAGCACAACACCAATAGGGCCTTCTAACTGAGCAGTATCGGCCAAGCCGCCATCGCCTTTATAGGCACCGCCTTTTTGCTGAAAGCCCGCTACGGTAAATATTTTTTGCGCATTGGTGGTAAATGCAATTGCACATGCCAGCATTAGTAGTTTTAATTTCATGAGTTTGTGTTTTAAAATTTATATCTCAAAATTAGCGGTAAGCAGGCAGCCTTGTTATACGTGAAAACACGTAATTTTTGGGAAAGATTAAATTACCAAGAAAAATAATTGAAAATAAATTTGCGAAACTGAATAGTTGCACATATATTTGCAACCAGTTAGTTGCGTATTAATTAATTTAGTTATGAGAAGAGATGTTTTTCAGGCAATTGCCGACCCCACCCGCCGAGCCATTATATTATTAATTGCTGCCCAGGCTATGACGCCCAATGCCATTGCCGAGCATTTTGATACAACAAGGCAAGCCATATCGAAACACCTGCGCATACTTAGCGAGTGCGAGCTGGTGAAACAAAAACAAACCGGGCGCGAAATTTATTACGAATTAGAAGTAAACAAAATGAAACAAATAGATAAATGGCTGGCCGAGTTTAAACAAATTTGGGAAACCCGCTTTAACCAACTGGACGCTGTATTATTAACCCTTAAAAAAAATAAAAAATGAACGCAAACCTGCTTTTTGATTTTACGGTTGACAAACAAACAAACACCGTTAACGTAACACGCGAATTTGCTGCCGACCGCGATACGGTTTGGCAAGCCTGGACAAACCCTGAATTGCTTGACCAATGGTGGGCACCTAAACCCTGGCTATCGAAAACAAAACACATGAACTTTGAAGTGGGTGGGAAAAGATTTTACGCCATGGTGAGCCCCGATGGAGCACAAGAGCATTGGTCGCTTCAACAGTATACTTCTATTACACCAAAAACTAATTTCAAATTTTTTAATGCGTTTGCCGATAAAGATGAAAACCCTCAGTTACCGGGTTCTAATTGGGATATACATTTTAAGGAAGAAAATGGTATAACAAAAGTTAGTATTTCTATTCACAATGAATCACTTGAAAGAATGGAGAAAATGATAGAAATGGGCTTTAAAGAAGGATTTACCATGTGCCTTGAAAACCTTGGCACATTGCTGCCTTCGTTCAAAAAATAAAAGCAATTGATTTTGTACAAAAGCCATTCATTTTGAATGGCTTTTTTTGTTTATTATTTAAAAACAAAGGCAACCAAAGCAGATTTATCCCTATGGTTGAAATAACTTACTGTTAAGGCTGCAGGGTTTTATAGGTATTAGGGTTCGGGTTTATTTTGGTGTATGTCCAAATGTATAGTAAATTAATTTTTCCGAACAGGTTATCTTCATCATCCGGGCAATTAAGAATAACCCCATATTCTTCTTCTACACGGCCATCGAGAACTGAAATTTGTGTGCAGGCTGTTTTTATTTCACACAATTTAATTTCGATAGCATATGCAAAATCGGTATATGTTAAAAACTCGCTTAGGTTTTTAATTTCGAGATTAAGCGAGTCTGTAGTTATTTTAAGGCTTACTGTATCCTCGTAAAAAAAGGCAAGGTTTCGTATGGTATCGGTTGTATATTTTAGTTCGGACGTTTTGTTGAGCAAAGAAATGGTTACGTTTTTTAACGCAGTATCGGGCTTAACATACAGTAGCGCTATATAACGCTTGTTGGCATCTATTTGTGCAAGCAAGTTAAGGGTTGTAAAAACAAAAATTACAATAAAAAATTTAGCTTTTATCATTGCTCAACTTTTAAGTGAGTAAAGAATTATGTTTTTTTCTTGGTGATAACACCAACAAAGGCAAGAGAGTGTTAGCAATAAAGATGAGGGTTAATCAAAAATCATCAGAAAAAAACTTTTCTAACGATATTTTGTGGATTTTGAGAATAACAATTAAGCTTCTGAAGGTTAGGTTGGTTTTGCCTTTTTCTATGCGCCAATATTGCATGCGCGATAAGCCATTTTTAATGGCAAAATCTTCATAACTACCGTACCCACCTTTAACACGGAGTTTTTGCAGGCGTTCTCCAATTTTCTTTAATTCTTTTGTTTCATTTAGCATAAAACAAAAGTTCATATATACAACAAGAAAAATTACAACAAATAAATATACATCATATAAGTAAATAATGTATATTTACATTACGGCTTTATTAACCCATGAAAAATAAAATACCAAAAACCCGGCTTGAAATTGAGTTAACCTGCGAAAAACTGCTTTTAGTGCAACAGGTAAAAAAACTACAAGCGCATTTGCAAGCTGCACTTAATACACTTGATTTGGTTTTGAATGAGAAGAAATGAGTTGCTTGCTGATGGAGTGGGAAGTACGGATTTCTCAGTCGTGCCTGCTTCGAAATGGCAAGTGGGGTT
>DATFTU010000346.1:0-3374 GCA_035261565.1 Bacteroidia bacterium | reverse complement strand
CTAAATGCGAAGCAGTTAAAAAACAGAGTAAAAACAAAAAAATACCTAATCACAATTTGTGCATAAGTTATTTTTAAATATAAGAATTTATATTTGTTAGATATAAGTAATATTTAAGTAGCCGGTTATTAAGGATGCTTTTCTTTATACTTTAAAACCGAATTGTTTAACCAGGTTTTAAATACGGGTAAATCTTTTCCGGTATCGTAACCAATACCATTATTGCTTAATAAACTTTCATCATCGTTTACAATTACATAATAGGGCTGCGAGCTTATTTTGTATTTGTTTAATTGCATGTAACCCCATTTCATGCCTTCGGTTTCAAGGGTTACTTTATCATCACCCCATTGCACTTCTTTTTGCTCGGCTTTGGCAAGCTCTTTTCTGTCATCTACAAATAACGAAACAATAACTAAATCATTTGCCAGTATTTTTTTTATATCGGGCTCTACCCAAACGTTATCTTCCATTTTGCGGCAATTGGCACATGCGTGCCCGGTAAAATCTATCATTAAAGGTTTATGCACTTCTTTAGCGTATGCTAAAGCACTTTCATAATCGTTATGAAAAACTTTTAAGCCATCAGGCCCATCAACCATTTTAGCTGCTAAAGCAGATGCATTGTTTTGATTAGGTTGTACACAGGTTGCCGTTTGCGGTTTCCATTCGGCATAGGTGGATGGTGGAATAACGCCGCTTAATAATTTTAAAGGCGCTCCCCACAAACCGGGAATTATGTATACCATAAAACTAAAAGCAAATATGGCAAAAAATAATCGTGGTATAGAAACGTGTGGCGTATCGCTATCATGGCTTAATTTAAACCAGCCCATCAAGTAAATGCCAATTAATGCAAATAATACTATCCAAAGGGTTAAAAATACCTCGCGGGTTAGTATGTGTGCCTGGTAAACTAAGTCAGCATTCGATGCAAATTTTAAAGCCAGCGCTAATTCCAATAAACCTAAAGTAACTTTAACCATATTAAGCCACCCGCCCGATTTTGGCATGCTTTGCAGTAAACTTGGTACAACAGCAAACAAACCAAAGGGTAAGGCAAAACCGGTACCAAAACCTAAAAAACCAAATAAAGGGCCTGTAGGCGAACTGCTAACCAAGGGTATTAAAGTTCCGATAAAAACACCGGTACATGAAAATGATACCAAAGATAAAGTGGTTGCCATAAAAAATATGCCTATCAACCCGCCCTTATCGCTTTGCGAATCCATTTTATTTAACCAGGAGTTTGGCAAGGTAATTTCAAAGGCTCCTAAAAAACTGATACCGAAAATAATGAGTATGGCAAAAAAGAAAAGATTGAATCCGGCACTTGATGCAATAGCGTTTAAAGCGGTTTCGCCAAATAGGGCGGTAATTAATAAACCCAATGCCGTGTAAATAACAATTATGCTAAGCATAAAAAACGAAGCTTCTTTAATAGCGCCACTGCGTGTTTTATTACGTTTTAAAAAGAAACTTACATTCATGGGTATCATAGGGAATACGCAAGGCGTAATCAATGCAGTTAAACCTAAACCAATGCCTTTTAAAAATATAAGCCACCAGGACGTTTTTTCTTCTTTAGCAGGTGGGGCATCTGTTTTTGCATCAATTTCGGCAGTTGCACTTTGTGCTTTAGCTTTTTGTATTACTGTATCTTTTGCGGGTAAAGTTGCAGTTTTTGTATTTGTGTCGGCAGATGTTTTTATGTCTGCGCCGGTATTTGCTTGCTCTATTTTAAGCGAAAATTTTTTGGCGGGCGGAAAGGTACACATCTCATCTGTACAGGTCTGAAATTCGTATTTACCTGTTACCGTAAATGTTTTATTTGTTTTTACTTTAATGCGTTGCGTAAAAGTGGCTTTGGTTTTAAAATAAGCAACCTGCATGTCAAACACCTTATCCATTTCCTGAATAGGTTTGCTTTCCTGTAATTTACCAACTAATTCATAATCGGCAGATTTGTTTAATTCAATACGGGTGGGGTTGGGGCCATCTCCGGTTTGATTTATAGAGTATATATGCCAGTTTTTTTCAATAGTGGCATTAAATACAATATCATACTCGGTATCCGATATTTTTTTCGATTCTATTTTAAATTTTACCGGATTGGGTTCTTGTGCAAAACAATTCACAGCTCCCAGCAGCAATGCTAAAAACAAAATTTTAGAAAGTACTTTTTTCATACATGAGGTTTGTCGGTATCAAAGGTAAAAAATTACAGGTTTAAAATGGCTTTTCAAAAACCTTTATTTAGAAACATTATAAATTAAGTGGTTTATAAGTTAGGTTTGATATTACGGCTTTCGCTATGTAAATTCGTCCCCGTTAAAATGTCTTTTAATTATGAGCAAAGAAAATATTTTTAAATCAAGTTTGGGTAGAAAACTGGTTATGGGTATAACGGGTTTATTCTTGATAACCTTTTTGGTAGTTCACGTTGGTTGCAATGCCTGTATTTTTGCAAACGATGGAGGGGTACTTTTTAACCAGGTGGCCCATTTTATGGCCCATAACTTTTTTATACGTGTTATGGAAATTGTATTGTTTGCCGGCATTTTTACGCATATGATACAGGCCTTGTTATTAACTATGAAAAATAATAAAGCCCGCCCTATAAAATATGCGGTAACCAATGGTGGGGCTAACAGCAAATGGTATAGCCGTAGCATGGGCGTTTTAGGCTCATTATTATTAATGTTTTTTGTTGTGCATTGGGCTAACTTTTGGGTACCAACCAAAGTGGCTGTATTTACCGGCCAAGAAGAAAATACCTTTGAACACATGAAAGAAATTTTCTCAAAGGAATATTTTATTGCTATTTACTTAGTGGGTATTATTTCACTTTGCTACCACTTATTACACGGTTTTCCATCTGCATTTCAAACTATTGGGTTAAACAATAAAAAATACACACCCATATTAAAAAAGGCAGGCGCCATTTTTTCTATTACTGTTTGTTTGTTGTTTGCGGCTATGCCAATAGCTATGTATTTACAAATCATTAAATAATTTACGAATTAAAAGTTTTTATATATGGCAACTTCACCAAAATTAGACGCTAAAATCCCTAAAGGAGAAATAGACCAAAAATGGAGCTCGTACCGTTCTACCGTTCACTTGGTTAACCCTGCAAACAAGCGTAGCCTCGAGGTTATTATTGTGGGTTCTGGCTTAGCAGGTGCTTCGGCGGCGGCTTCGTTAGCTGAAATGGGTTATAAAGTAAAAGTATTTTGTTTTCAGGATTCTCCACGTCGTGCGCACTCAATTGCAGCACAAGGTGGTATAAATGCCGCAAAAAATTATCAAAACGATGGCGACAGTGTTTATCGTTTGTTTTATGATACTATTAAAGGGGGCGATTATCGTTC
>DATFTU010000345.1:0-5349 GCA_035261565.1 Bacteroidia bacterium | reverse complement strand
AAAACAGGATACAAAGTGGTATCGGTTGATAAGGCCAATAAAGAAACCGCACAGTACTGGAGCGAGGATTTTTTAAAAATAAAACCCTGTGCCGATGATTTTCAGTTTACCAAAACAGTGATGAACATTGCCAAAGATTTTGTAACCAAAGAAATTGCCAATGAGTTTGTGGTTACCAAAACCGACCAGATTGATTTGCTAAACCGATCGGTTGAGTATTTTAGGACGCACGACAGTTTTAATAAAAAAGATTTTGAGCAGGAGGTTTTTCAGGATAAGGAAATTATAAAATCGTTCAGAAATTTTGATGAAACGTATAGAGAAAGCCATGATATTGAGTTAAGCGATGATTTTGAAATATCGACCCAGGCGGTAAAAAAGCAAGCTAAAATTTTTAAGAGTGTTTTAAAGCTGGATAAAAACTTTCATATATACATACATGGCGATAAACAACTTATTGAACATGGTACCGAAAAAGACGGCCGTAAATTTTATAAAATTTATTACGAGAAGGAGAATTAAATTTTGCCGCTTTAAAATTTGTAAACCATTTTGTATAGTTGAGGAAGAGGGGTATCAGCCATTAAACCGTAATCGGTTATGGTAAACTTACCTTGTGTGGTATAAATAGTGGTGGTTGATGTGGGTTGGTCGGTTTTGCCAACCTTAAAATATTTTTTACATTTTTGGAGGTTGATGGTTTTAAGCAGGGCTAATGCGTTTTTATTTGAAAGTAAGCGCTATTAGTGCAAGGGCTAAAAATTTAATTCTCATACATATTAGGTTGGTGGTAAATATACTTAAATGTTTTACCTGCCACTGTTAATATACGTTTAGACTGGCAGCGCATTCAGATTAAAAAAACAATACATTATTTACATTTAACAATTAACTGATTGTTAATTTTAGGCTTACTTGAGTAAATGAGTTTGCCAGTATGCGTAAAAATATTATTTTCACTTAAAATTTAAAACCGAAAAAATAAATTGCATGAAAAAATTTACGTTTAAAACAATGGCTGCTTGTGTGATGATGGTGGCATCTTTGGCATTTTTCAGATGCTCGAAAAACAATAGTACAACCGTTACTGTACCTACATTAACCACAGGGGCTGTAACGGTAACACCGGGTGTGGCATTTGCAGCAATGAGCGGTGGCAGCATTACCAGTGCCGGCAACGGAACACTTACCGCTTATGGCGTTTGCTACAGCAGCACCAACCAAATGCCTGACTTAACCTGCAGCACTACTATTGATGGTAACACAGGCACAGGGGCAGTTAATTATTACAGCACTATGACAAACCTTAGCCCGGGCACGGTTTATTATGTGAGGGCTTATGCCACTAACTCGGCAGGTACGGCTTATGGTAATTTAATACAGTTTACTACAAGTGCATATAGTTGGAGTTCGGTATTTTTTACCGGAAATTATAACTCCATATCGATAAAAGCATTATCGGGTATTTGTTTTTCGGATGATACACATGGTTTTGCTTCGGGTGTTGATATCAACAACCATCTAGTGCTTCTTACATCGGGAGACGGAGGAAATACATGGCAAGCTAATGTTGCTCAATCACAAAACGGAGCTATTACGTTGGCTAATAACGCGGCTTATTTACCCAGCAAAAATAATTCTATTTGCTTTACAAGTTCCAGCAATGGTTGGATTGCATATGGTGGGGATTCGGTTTTTGTTACCGCAAACGGAACAGGTGCCGGAGTTTTACAACCATACCCTAATAATAGTGCCATTACTGCCGGAGAAGGTTTAAACAGCCTTTACTTTACAAGCTCTACTACCGGGTTTGTAGCAGGTTTAGGTATTTATAAAAACACCAACGGATTGTGGGCAAATGTAGGGCCAATAGGCGTATATTTTAACAGTGTATATTTTACTGCACAGGGAGTGGGCATTGCCTCAACCAATACAAGTATTTACAGAAGCACAGACGGAGGAAACACCTGGGCTTTGACCGGCACTACGCAGGCCCCTGTGTATGGTTTTAACTATGTAAATGGCGTATTGTACGCAGCAGGGTCGCAAAGTTTACTTGTATCAAACGACCAGGGTGCAACATGGACCTCAATAAGTACCGGTATATCAGGCAATTTATATAACATTTGCTTTATAAACCCCAACTTTGGTATTGCGGCTACACAAAGCGGGCTTTACCAAGTTACAAATGGCGGGGCTACATGGACGGTTGTATCAAACACCAGCGGTATTGCGTATAACACCGTATGCCGCACCAGCAGCCATATATTTGCTATTTCGGGGGCTTCTATTTTAAAATACTAAAACAAATTTTTATGCTAATTGAAAAGCCACGCAATTGCGTGGCTTTTTTGTTGTAGTTATTTTACACTACTCGCTAAAAATACCAATATCGAGTTTTAAGCATACAAAGCGCACAAACGACTCGCGCGGGTGCGGTGAGTGCAAAGCCAAACAACACTCGCGGATGGCGTTGGCAATATCTTTATCCCTCATATCGGGGTAATGTTGTTTTATTTTTTCGATAAGAAAAATGCGCTCCCAGGCTTCGGTGCACAAAAAACTTTGCGGGTTTTGCTTTGTTTCAAGTTTCTTTATGTCGTAATCTAACCAATCATCTAAAATTAATGTGTACGGCATGGTTTGTTGTTTTGCTTAAACTAAATTTACAAAATTTAGCACGCATAAACAAATACAAAGTTTGCCAAAATCTTACATGGGTATTTAACCCGAAAAAATTTGCGTGTTGAATTATACACTATGAGGTGTTAAATACAGATTTCTCACATTCGTTCGAAATGACAAAGCAGGCGAAGACTTGTAACGTAAAGCCCGACGTTTGTAATTGAACGGAACGCCCTGTAAGGAAAGATGGGAGAAACAATTTATTTCTGTAAATTTGCTTTTTGCAGAAATTATGAGCAACCTGAATAACCTTACAGCTATAGCACCCATTGATGGCAGATACCGAAACACCTGCGCGCCTTTTGCCGATTATTTTAGCGAGTACGCTTTAATAAAATACCGTGTGTGGGTGGAAGTGGAATATTTTATTGCACTGGTTGAATTGCCTTTGGAGCAATTGAAAAAATTTCCGAAAGAAAAAACCGCCGACTTACGAACTATTTATACAAATTTTACGGTTGCAGAAGCGGAGCAAATTAAAACAATTGAAAAAACTACCAACCACGATGTAAAAGCGGTTGAGTATTTTTTGAAAGAAAAATTTACGGCATTGGGCTTAGATGCCTTTGCCGAGTTTATACATTTTGGGTTAACGTCTCAGGATATTAATAACACATCGGTGCCGCTGAGTTTAAAAAAATGCTGCGATGAAATTTTTACGGCATCCATTCAGCAGGTAATTGATGTGATAAAAAACTTTGCGCACGAGTGGAAAAATGTACCCATGCTGGCACGCACACATGGTCAGCCGGCATCGCCCACCGGTTTAGGCAAAGAACTGATGGTGTTTGTTGAGCGTTTGCAATTGCAACTGGAAACGTTGAAGCGCAACCCTTACCCTGCCAAATTTGGTGGCGCCACAGGTAACTTTAACGCGCACCATGTGGCGTACCCGGCAATTAACTGGGTTGATTTTGGAAATGAGTTTGTGAATAAAAGATTGGGTTTACACCGTAGTCAGCATACAACGCAAATAGAGCATTATGATTTTTTGGCAGCCTGGTTTGATAATGTAAAACGCATTAACACCATATTGATTGATTTCAGCAGAGATATGTGGACATACATATCGATGGAATATTTTAAGCAAAAAATTAAAGCAGGCGAAATTGGCTCATCGGCCATGCCGCATAAAGTAAACCCCATAGATTTTGAAAACGCAGAAGGCAACTTAGGCATTGCCAATGCGCTGTTCGAGCATCTTTCGGCAAAGCTTCCGATATCTCGTTTGCAACGTGATTTAACCGACAGCACCGTGCTGCGTAACATTGGTATGCCTATTGCGCATAGTTACCTGGCATATCAATCTCTGCTAAAAGGATTGAACAAAATTATTTTAAACGAAAAAGCCTTAGAGGCCGATTTAGAAAAAAACTGGGCGGTGGTTGCCGAGGCCATACAGACTATTTTACGCAGAGAGGCTTACCCAAAACCTTATGAGGCTTTAAAAGAACTTACACGCACCAACACTGCCATAACCCAACAAACTATACAAGCCTTTATTGATACGTTGCAAGTAAGCGATGCGGTGAAGCAGGAACTGAAAAAAATTACACCGCACAATTATATAGGCGTACATAATTTTTAAATGAAAGTTTCGGGGTTTACCATAGTTAAAAACGCGGTTAAGTTTGATTACCCGGCGGTAGAGGCCATTACATCGGTATTGCCCTTGTGCGATGAGTTTATTGTAAACGTGGGGTTTTGTGATGATGGTACATTAGAACTTATACAAGCCATCAATTCTCCGAAAATAAAAATTATACAAAGCCAATGGGATGATAGTTTGCGCGAGGGCGGAAAATTACTGGCCGTTGAAACCAACCGCGCCTTTGATGCGGTAAGTGCCGATAGCCATTGGGCATTTTATATACAAGCCGATGAAGTACTGCACGAAAAATATTTGGATACTGTGCGCAATGCTATGGAGGCACATAAACACAACTTGCAGGTGGAGGGCTTGCTGTTTAATTATACCCACTTTTATGGCAGTTATGATTATGTGGGTAACTCGCGCAGGTGGTATAAGAGAGAAGTTAGGGTTATACGCAATGATAAACACATACGGTCGTACCGCGATGCGCAGGGCTTTAGAAAAAATGAGGAAAAACTAAAAGTAAAAGCGGTTGATGCCAGCATATACCATTATGGCTGGGTTAAGCCACCTAAGGCACAGCAGGAGAAACAAAAAAGTTTCCATAAAATGTGGCACAACGATGCGCAGGTTGAAAAAATGGTGAGCGCTGCCGATGAGTTTGATTATAATACCATTGATAGTTTAGTACAATTTACGGGCACGCACCCAAGTGTTATGCAAAAACGCATTGCGCAAAAAAACTGGGCCTTTACGTTTGATACCGGTAAAATAAACCTATCGGCTAAAGATAAATTGCTGATGCAGGTTGAAAAGCGTACAGGCTGGCGCGTGGGCGAGTACAAAAATTTTAAACTGATTTAATGGACAGGTACCAAAATACGTTTGAAACCTGGAACAAGCTTGCGCACAATTACCAGGGCAAGTTTATGGATTTTGATTTGTACGATGATACGTACAATACGTTTTGCCAATTGCTTGAAAAACCGAATGCCAAAATTTTTGAAATTGGTTGTGGCCCCGGTAACATAACGAGATACTTATTAACCAAGCACCCCGATTTTAAAATT
>DATFTU010000344.1:0-2281 GCA_035261565.1 Bacteroidia bacterium | reverse complement strand
CGCTTATGTGGCTATGCTTTCCATCAATAGTAGCAAGATGTTTAAACTCTTTGCGGTTTTTATTTTGTAGAATGAATTTCATATCGCGGTTATAATCGGCCGTATCAATTGGTAATAAATAAGCATTATCATACCCTTCGTTAATTGATTTTACCAAACCAACTGGCGATATTAAAAAACCCGGTTTATAAGTTTGTGTTATAAAACTATCTACCGCATTTAGTTGCTGCATTACATCGTAGCTCCAAAGGGTTTTGTTTTTATCTGTTACGGTAACATCAACTTCCAATGGGCGAACCCCACCATAATGCTCCTCAAAAAACATAAAATCTTGTTTTACAGGTTCTTTGTCCGATAGGTCGTCTAACAGTTTTTGGTTGGGCGTAATTTTAAATAAGCCCCAAACAGAAACCAGCATAATTAAACAAGTAACCATGGCAATTTGTTTACCATGCCGTATAACCCAAAAAAATAATTTATGTGAATTGGCATCTAACTTAGATTCTTCATTATCTGTGTTTAAATTAGGTTTGGCTCTCCATAAATTAAGCATGGCGGGTAAATAAGTGTAGGTTAAAATAAAGGCAACCACAATGCCAACGGATGTATAAATGCCAAAATCTCTAACAGGTTGTATACCCGAATAACACAGGGTTAAAAAACCAACTACGGTTGATATTAAGGTTAGGAAAGTAGGCTGTGCCACCTCTTTAAAAATAAGTTTCAACGTGTCTTTTTGGCTATGACCTAAGTTTATTTCATCGTTGTATTTTGTATAAAAATGAATTACATCGCTCATGCCAGCCACAAAAATCATGGTCGGTATCATGGCAGTCATAATATCAATGGGCTTGTTAAGCGCACCCATAATGCCAAACGTAATAATGTTACTAATAACAATTAAGGATAAAGGCAATAAAACCGCCTGTAGTTTTTTAAACGTAAACCACAATAAAAGGATTACAAATACAGCTGAAATGAGGATAAAAAGGAAAAACTGTTTTTGGAGTTTTTCTAAAAAAACGGCTTGGGCAAAAATTCGCCCACCTATATGATAGGAATTAAATTGTAAATTAGTGATGGCACGTTTTATAGATGCTGCCAGTGTATCCGATTTCTTTTTAGATAAGCCATCCGTTGTTTTTACATACAGGCAAATGGATTTAGCATCGCCCGAAAAAAAATTATTTTTCCATTGCGATGATTTATAAATGTAGGCAGAATCATCTTTATACAAATCTTCGTTTTTATAATGGAGCAGGGGAGTTTGTACCGATGCAAAACCTTGCAGCGAGGTACGTTTTAAATTTGAAGGTGAAACTACCTCTTCAACAAAAGGTAACTTTTTTAATTGCTTGGTAAGCGTATCGGCTTTAGTAAGGAAATCCTTCTTAAAGATGCCTGCATCGTTTTGCAGGGCAATTAAAACAAACTCATTATCATGCCCAAAGGCTTGCCTGTATTGTTTAAAAAAGGGCAGGGCAGGGTCATTATCCGGAAAAAAAGATTCAAAGTCATAGCTAAAACTAAGTTTTTGGCTAAAAAATAACGATAGAAGTGTAATGACAAAAACAAGTGCTAAAACCACCTGAGCATTGCGTTTGGTGGTTTCCATACTGCTTATTTAGCGCCGGTTATTTTTTTTACATGTATGCATTCATCTCCACGAGAGGCAGGTTTTAAATCAAAAGTAACATGGTCGTTAGCAACTATCTCACCCTCAATATTTTTAGCATGAGCATAATATTCTTTCTTGGTTTCATCATCTATAATGAAACCGAATTTAGTTTTTTGATTAAAAAATTTTACTATTCCGGTATGCATAAAATTTACTTTACCACAAAGATAAGTAAAGTATATTTGTATCATAATTTTATGACACATCCGATAATAGAAAAATATATAGAGTTTAATAATTTTGGCAGAGAGTTAGGCTTGCACTTTGAAATTGTAGAACCTGGGTTGGTAAAACACACCATGACTGTAACCGAAAAACACTTAGCCACACCTTTTACCGCTCATGGAGGGGCAACCGCAGCCATGATGGATGCTGTTTTGGGGGTGGCTGCGCTATCACTTTCGAGTTTAGATTTTAAAATAGTATCTACTGTCGAGTTTAAAATAAACTACTTAAACCCCGCTTTATTAGGTGATGTGCTAAGTGGAGAATCAATTATAGAACAAAAAGGCAACCGGATAATAATAGTAAGCGGTACTATAAAAGCCATAAACCGGAATAAAGTGGTGGCTAAAGCCATTGGCACATTTAATGCATATCCTG
>DATFTU010000343.1:0-3813 GCA_035261565.1 Bacteroidia bacterium | reverse complement strand
GGGACACATAACAGTCAAATATTTGATAATTACATGAAACTGAGGTCTGATTACTCTGCTATCTTAGGCAAGGCTAACTCACATTCTACCGGTCCCGGTAAAACGGGATTTTACGATGGGTATGACGGGAACCAGCAAGATGTTGTAATTGGAGCTTTTCTTTCGGCATATACAGGACATACATCTGCAACCAGCAAAAATACAGGTAATAACATATTTAAAAAGATACCATTGCCGGGCTGGAATTTGACCTACGATGGTTTAAGTAAAGTGCCGGCGGTAAAAAAATATTTTAAATCGGTGGTGCTTACACATGGGTATCGATCAACGCTTAGTTATGGTTCGTATACTAATAATCAGGCGTATGGAGAAGATGCCTTGCACCACGCCACTAATAGGGTAAGTCAGGATTCTGTTACCGGACCAACATCTAACTTTGTTTCACAATTTGTAATGAATACCATTACAGTTTCCGAATCCTTTTCACCGTTGGTTAAAGTTAATTTTATGTTTGTTGATAAAGGAAAAATAAAAGGCTTGGGGGCTAATTTTGAAATTAAGCGCGACCACATATCAACGCTTTCATCAAACGTACCACAGGTTATGGATATGCACAGTAGCGAGTATAATATTGGAGCAACCTATACTTTACCACAAGTAGAAATTAAGCGCATAAAAATACGTGGTAAACCACTTAAGAGCGATTTACTTTCAACAGTAACTTTATCTTTCAGGCAAACGCAAACAGCTTTAAGAAAAGTTGTTTCTACTGATGATCAAGGGGGTGAAATTCAGGCAAGCCAAATAAGCGCGGGGCAAAATATAACCACCATAAAAGTATCGCTTACATACTCGCTTACACAAAATGTAAATCTGCGTCTTTATTACGACAGAACAATTAACAAACCGGTTATATCAACTTCGTTTCCAACACAAACAACTAATGCGGGTGTTAGTTTACGGTTTGTGATACAGTAAAAAAATCGCTTATATTTGTGAACATAAAATTTGATTTATGAATTTTCCTGAAAATTTAAAGTACACCAAAGACCACGAGTGGGTTAGAATAGAAGGTAACACAGCAGTTATTGGCATTACCGATTTTGCACAAAAAGAATTGGGCGATATTGTGTATGTTGATATTACAACCTTAAACGAAACAGTTGAAAAAGAAGTAGTGTTTGGTACAGTTGAGGCAGTTAAAACAGTATCTGATTTATTTATGCCAATTACCGGAAAAGTACTTGAAATAAACAGCAAAATTGATGCTAACCCCGAGCTGGTAAACAACGACCCATATGGCGACGGCTGGATGATAAAATGCAGCGTTGATAAAACAGCAGAGCTTACTGATTTATTAAGCGTTGCAGATTATAAGAAGCTGGTTGGAGCTTAAAACTTAATTAGCTCTTTAAGGAACCTGATATTTTTCGTCCTCTTTAGCGTAATTTATTTTCTTGTGGCCTTTATAAGCCCCCGAAAAGAAAAGCTCTAATTTTATCCCCGCCAGGGTTTGTTTTGCATTTGCATCAAAAAAGGTGCTTATGCCAATACCGTAATCAAACTTAATTTTATAGTAAGCTTGTAAAGCAGCATATGCGCCAATAGCAGTTAATCTGGTTTTAAGCGTATCTGACACCAAATAATATCCGTCAGAAAAAGATATCCCGCCATAAGCTGCCAGCAAATAATTACATCTTTCAATACGATAACCCCAGCCGGCATGTAATTGTATACAGTTATTATTCCATAAAGCAGGGCCAACTAAATTGCCCCCCACCTGAAAATTTAGCTTTGCCGCGTGAAAATTAAAATCGAACGCTGTACAAAGGTCTGTTTCTTTCCAACCGCTATTGTAGCATTTGCCTACAGCAATTGACAGATAATTGTTGTAAATACGGTATCGGTTGTTTTGAAGTACAATTTCTTTTTTTCTGTCAAACGTATCTTTATAAAGTTTAATTAGCTCTTTATTCTCCCGTTTAAAATCAATCTTTTTACGGGGGTCTTTTAGATGTTTAAATTTTTTTGGTTTAGCTGTTATAGTTTGTGTTGGTAAGGGTTGTACAGAAGTTGTTGGCGTTACTACAGGTGTTATTGTTTGTGTGGGGGAGGCAGATGACGGAGTTTGTATACTATCAGCCGGCAAGCGGTTTTGTGCCAGTACATTATATGCAGAAATAAAAAAAACAATATAGAGAACCCACTTTACCATGTAATGGCAGCTAAGGTACGCAAAAAGAAAAATTAAAGAACCATTTCGGGCGCTTCAACGTCTATAATTAATTTACCTGCTGTAGCATTTTTAATTTGCTCGGTACTTATACCGGGCGCACGTTCTAATAAGCGGAAACCACCTTCTTTGGCAATTTCAAAAACGCCAAACTCGGTAACAATTTTTTTCACGCATTTTACGCCGGTTAGCGGCAAAGTACATTTGGGTAATAATTTAGATTCACCTGCTTTATTTACATGTTGCATGGCAACAATAATGTTGTTGGCTGATGCCACTAAATCCATAGCGCCACCCATACCTTTTACCATTTTACCCGGAATTTTCCAGTTAGCAATATCGCCATGCTCGCTAACTTCCATAGCACCTAAAATAGTAAGGTTTACTTTTTGCGCGCGTATCATACCAAAGCTCATAGCACTATCAAATATGCTGGCACCTTTAAGTAAAGTAACGGTTTGTTTGCCGGCGTTTATTAAATCGGCATCTTCTTCGCCTTCAAACGGAAAAGGCCCCATGCCTAAAATGCCATTTTCGCTTTGCATTTCAACACTCATTCCTGCCGGAATATAGTTGGCAACCAGGGTTGGTATACCAATACCCAGGTTAACAAACATTCCGTCTTTTACTTCTTTAGCTATGCGTTTGGCAATTCCGTTTTTATCAAGCATGGTAGTTTTTTTGCGGTGTAAAAATAGTAAACCTTATGGCTTTATTAAAATTTTAATGCCATAGTTTTGTTACGATAGAGTTAAATACTATCGCATAATAACCATTTTGCCGATGCCTTTTTTAAAATACTCATCGGCTGAGGTGTTCATATGCTCAACCTCGCTACCATTAAGGCGGGTAACTATGTGGTAAAAATAAACGCCGTTAGCCAGCTTGCCGCCGTATTGGTCGGTACCATCCCAGGCGTACTCGGTAATGTTGCGCCCTATGTGTATGTAGCCCAGCTCTTCTCGCGTTATCTCTCGCACCACTTTGCCGGTAATAGTCATTATTTGTATTTTAAAGGTTTGCGGCACCTCGCTGCCCGTAATGGTAAATACAAATTTGGTTGAGGTGCTAAACGGGTTTGGGTAATTAAGCACTTCGGTAATCATGGGTTTGTTTATAACCTCGTATTGTATTTTGTAATCGGTTTGCCCGCTAATGTTACTGCTACGGTCGGTGGCTTTAACATCAAGCGAGTATAAACCATCTTGTGCCAATATGGGTTTATAATTTATTTTGCAGGAGTTATTGGGTAAAACCGCGGGCGTAAATTGCAGCAGCGGGTTATTAAAATAAATACGCTGCTGTGTGGATGAATTGGCTGAGGTTACATACACGGCAAAGTTGCCGGTATCATTCAGGGCTAAAAATTTGTTTTCATCTTTCAATGAAATTAAAACATCGGGCTTGGATGATACAATATCACCGTTAAGTATGTGCGTGCCATCAAAGGTTACATCCAGTATGGGGTTTATTTTATCTTTATTTACACTAAAGGCTATTTGTGCCGTGTTGTTAAAGTGGTACTGCTCTAACCGGTGCTTGGGGTTGTTTAAGGGGTTAACATCAACCCACAAAATATT
>DATFTU010000342.1:0-4429 GCA_035261565.1 Bacteroidia bacterium | reverse complement strand
AAGCCGGTTGCCCATATGGGTGCCCCTCCTCTAAAACCTTTGCCGGTAACATTAATAGATGTTCCTGTAGCAAGTGTGGTATTTCCTTGTACTTCAATAACAACAACGCCACCCGTTGCCCCATTCCAGGTATTACAAGTTATAGAACCCGCTCCCGATAATGTTAAAGTAGTATAACGTTGCACACGTATAACTTGGCTTGTAATATCGCCGGCAACAGAGGTTCCCCTAAAGCTATCGCTTAGAGTACAATTTAATGTTATAATATTTCCTTGTATAGAGTTTATTTCAGCAAACTCATTATTTCCTGCTCCATTATATTTATGAATTTTACCAGAACTAGTGTCATTGGGCAAAGCATTGTTAGGATTTCCCCAATAATTTGTCGAATCATTAACCAAAGCTCCTTGGGCTTGCATAATAAACAATAAATCTCCGGCTGATAAACCTGCCGTTGACGCCACAGCAATAGTAGTACTGCCTATGGCAACATTAGAGGTAAGCGTTGTGCTTACGTTATTTACAATTGTATTTGCTACAGTAATATTACCCGCGCCGTCTTTACCTTGTTGTGCAAAAAGGGTTAAACTTGTTAAAACGGGTAACAAAAAAAGAAACAACTTTTTCATGAGTGATTGGTTTGGGGCTAATTTAATGTTTTTCAATCATTTCAAATAAATAAATATGATCATTTGTCGCTAAAATCTTCCAATTTACCGATGAGCGTAAACTATCTATTTGTTTTAACACTTTATCGCTTGGTAATGGATAGGAATGTGGGTCATCTGATAATAAAATGTATGTTGAGTTCTTTACAATAGGATACTGGTAAACCATTTCTCTATCAATAAGATGCGGAACAAACATGTTTTCAGCACTTACTACTGCGTTTTTTGGAATTTGGTTTATGGCTGCATAGGCTGTTTTAGTATCAAAATCGCTTTCGTAATGGTCGGCCTGATAAAAACGAATTCTTGTTTTATCTACAAAACCTATTGTATTATCACATAGGCGAATAGTTACGCCTACACATAAAACTAAATAAATTAAGGCAAAAGCAACTTTTCTTTTTTCAGATTTGATATTTGATAAAACAGATATAAAACAAATAAGCAATATTGGAGCAAATTCAACACTATAGTGCATACTAACCGACCAAATAATAGATGTGTTATGAAACATTTTTTGAAAATAAATAGGTATCAACATTAATAAATACTGTGGTTTAAAAAACAACAAGAATCCACCGGAAATAAAAATAAAAATGTGAGTTTCGATTTTATAATAATTAAACACATGGTTGTTGGTGGGGTTAATAAATAAAAGTGAAAAACTATAAATAGGGTGTTCAATCAATGTTTGCAATATTTCCGGAAAACTTTTACCAAGCGCGCCATATTTCATTTGCTCAAAATGACCTGATACCGATAAAGCCGGCATAACAAACATAGTAACAACAATAAAGTAAAGGGCAGAAAACGCACTTATGGCCAAAGCTATATTTCTTTTTTTACTGTCCTTATAATTAAGCCAAGCTAAGCCAAAACCAATAAAAATTAGCCAAAGCACTATGTTTTCTTTACATAATAAAATAAGAACGGATACGGTTAATGTGTATCCCCATTTTGATCGAAGAAAAAAATAAAACAACCAAGGAACCATCATGGCAGCAAATACATTTGTATGTACATCAAAAGAAACAGCACTTAGTATGCCAAAAAAAGATAAAAATGCAGCAACGGAAATATTGGCAATTGTTGTGTTGTTGGTTTGCAGCTGAGCAATTTTATATATGCCTAAAGCACCTATATGTATAAAAAGTATTTGCGTTACTAAAAGAACATATGTGCCAAAAAGATAATAAAGCGGAGATATAATAATTAATATAGGAGCAAAATGATCGGCTAAAATGCTTTCTTTTTCAGGGGTGAAAACATCGGTATAGCTAAGGTTAAAATGAGCATAATCATAAACAGCACGTGTATACACGCCTAAATCAAGCGAATAAGTTCTGAAATTATAATGGTTTACAAAACATATAAGGGAGTAAATAATAAAAAACAATGCATTAATAAGTAATAAAACTTTGTTTTGTTTTATTTTATGTAAAACTGCCTGTATCACATTGCAAGTTTACAAAATGTTTAACGCTTTTATGTTAGAAACTAATTTTTATTTGCAGTAGTTTACTTTAGGGTTAATGTAATTTTAGCTATGCGTTTTAAGCTGTTAATTTTTTTGTGGGTTTTGCAAGTTGAGGGTTTTGCCCAAACGTACCAGCAAATAAAAAACCGGTTCGATAATTATCTTAATTACCATGGCAGTTTAACGGGTAGGGTACAAATTGAAACGGATAAAATTATTTTTTACAATACACAAAAGCAAATTGTATTCATCCTGGCTAAAGATGATTGGCAAAAAATGGCTTTGTTGTTAAAGACGTTGCCCGAAGATTCGTTAGAGAAAATTTTCCTGAACGAGAAAGCCACTTTTAAAAACTATAATACGCCTACAATTAATTCTAAAAAGAAAAATCTATCTGAGTTAAAAATAATGATCGACCCGGGCCATATGGCAGGTAACCTTAACATGGCACATACCGAGCAAAAATTTTTACACTTTACAAAAAAAAACATGCCTGATTTAAAACAGGATAGTGTGGATATTGCCGAAGGGATACTTACTTTTCAGACGGCGGGTATTTTAAAAAACATGTTACAGGAAAAAGGCATAACAGTTGCCCTTACCAGGCAAGAAAACAGTACCACCTTTGGCTGTACGTATGATGAATGGGTTAAAAACCATAAAAAGAAAACGTTGGATAGTTTGCTGACTGTCGATAAGATTACGGCACAAAAGCACAAACAATTGATGAGCGAAAACTCATCGAAATTCTTTTTAAGTTTTTTTAAAGATTATGAATTGCAGCAACGAGCTCGTATTATTAATGCTTTTAAACCTGATTTAACGGTTATAATACATTACAATGTAGATGAAAAAAATACCGATTGGAAAAAACCAAGCGATAAAAATTTTTGCATGACTTTTATACCCGGCTGTTTAATTACCGATAATATAAAAAATACCCAGGGACAAGTAAATTTACTACGCTTATTGCTTACCGATGATTTAGATGAAAGCGAAAAAATAGCGGGCTTGGTTGTTAACCAGTTGTCGCAGCAATTAAAAATTCCTATAGCAAATAAAACCGACGCCACCTATTTAAGCGAACATTGTATAGCCGCACCAACTAACGGAGTATATAGCCGTAATTTAGCCTTATGCAGACTGGTACAAACACCCCTTGTATATGGCGAGTCTTTATATCAGGATTGTGAAAGTGAGTGTTATAACCTTATACAAAATACGGAAACAGCTTATGGCATAAAAACTAATAAGCGTGTTATACTTGCGGCTCAAAGTTTTTACAATGCCATTATTCAGTTTTATTCAAAATAAAATTTTTTAGATACGAAAAACGCCAACGCTTAACCGCATTGGCATTGGCAAATTCAATAGCAGGTTTATCGTCGGTGGTTATTAAAGCGGTTTCAAAAGTTGGGATTTTGCTTTTTGGTAAAGCGGCATACAAATCCGGTTGTTGTTTAACAGATGCAAATAACAAAAGATTTCTGTAATCTTCATGCTCAATATCTCCGCAATAACAAATAGTAAAAACAAAACCAGCTTGCTTTAAGGTGTTTACTAAAATTTGATTCCCTTGCCCAGCTTTGCCTGTAAGGTATCCGTAGGTATTTATAAAAATAAATCCATCGGGGTTTAATAATGATTTAATTTTTGTAAAGCTCTCCAGGCTTAAAACATGCGATGGAGTGACCTCGCCGGCAAACAAATCAATTACAACAATATCATATTTATCTTTTGTTTGATATAAAGCGTGGCGTGCATCATCTGTAATAACCCGTATTTTATCAGACAGATTAAAATACTTTTTTGCTACATCAATAACACGGCTATCAAGCTCTACACCTGTAACCTGTATGTTTTTATTAGCGAGCAGGTTGCTAAGCACACCCCCTCCTAAACCTAATACTAAGGCATTTTTTGCATGAGGATTTATGATGGATAAATTTTCGGATAATACAGTTGAATAAGGCAATTTTGATTGGTTTGTTTTTACATCAACGCATGATTGTATAATGTTGTTGATTAATAAATACCTGATTGTTTCACTGCCAGTATCTGTTTTAAAAACCTGGTCCTCAACTTCCAGTTTGCCTAATAAACCTTCTTTTAAGTAAATAGTTGAGGGGCTTTTTTGTGTAGATTTAAAAGAAAGGAAAATACTTGCCAGAAAAAAAAGCACAGGAAAAAAAGTTTTTTTCTTAACAAAGTAAACAATAGAAAATAGCGCTAACAATATTGCATTAACTACCAAGGTTGTTGTTAAACCCCATTGCGGTATGGT
>DATFTU010000341.1:0-7812 GCA_035261565.1 Bacteroidia bacterium | reverse complement strand
AACGTTTACAGGCGGCTTTAAATGCCAGCCAAAAGCACAACCTGCCCCGTTACCAAACCCTGCAGCCACTCTATAATTTATACGACAGGGCTGTGTTCGAAAAAGAGCTTGAGCCCCTTTGCCTGCAAAATAATATTGCAGTAATAAATTATTATTCACTTGCCGCCGGGTTTTTAACGGGTAAGTACCGCAGCCAAAACGATATAGCAAAAAGTGCCCGTGGTGCCCGTGTGGCATCAAACTATTTAAATGAAAAAGGTTTCCGCATCCTAAAAACTTTAGATGAAGTTGCCGCACAATACCAAACTACCCCGAGCTCCATTGCTATGGCATGGTTATTGGCACGCCCTTCTGTTACGGCTCCCATTGCAAGCGCCACAAACTTAGAGCAATTAAATGAATTGATTAATTCAACCCAATTAAAACTAAGCCCTGATACAATTGACTTGTTAAACAACGCAAGTAGTTAATTTTTTATAATTACACCAACAACTTATAATATATTTAATTATCACTAACGCAAATACCTCTCACTCATTGTTTTTACTTCCGTTTATAAAAAATATAATCACTAATTAATGGCTCTATACCATGCTGTTTAAATTGGCTTGCTATTTGCCCTCGGTGGTAAGTACCATGATTAATCACATGAAACAAAATATCTTTAACCGTATTGCTAAAAGCCTGCCCTTGACTATTGGTGTAATTAATTACATCTGTTAAATCAACACTGTTAAGTATTTGCAGTGTGTTTACATAATTTTGTTTGTCCAGTTTTTTTAATGTACTTGTTTCGTGCATGTCCCAAACGCCAAACAATTGTGGTTTACCCAATATACGGTGGTTCCAAATATGGTGTGCGCTAATGGTATGGTTAAGCAGCTTTAAACATTTATCGGGTGTTTTAGTGCCGTGCGTAAGCACCATATCAATTACTGCCGTATTATAGGTATGACTGTACTCAAATAGTTCAACAAAAAAATCTTTCATAGTTTATTGCTTGTATGCGCACAAATATAAACTATGTATTTTTAATTTTTTGTTTCCGTAATCCAGTTCTTAATTTTACAACCTGCCAACTTGCACCCGAAATAAACGATAAAAAAACAATTCCTAATACAATTTTTAAATGGGGGTCAGCGGTACTGGTTACCAAAGGTGCATCAACAGGTACGCGTGTAACTGTATCAACTATACCAGCCACAAAATGAAACAAGTAAGTGGTTGTGAAACCCACTCTCATAATATAAGGCTTAAACCTGCCCGGCAAATTAGTGTATCTAACTCCAAGTATGTAAATAAATCAACAAAATTTATTTTGTGCGCTATGTTTTATTAGCTCGTTTAAGAGCGGGGCAACACGTAATTAAATATAATCAGCCGGGTTAAGGTTATAAAAGCGGCATAAATCCTCAATGTGCGCATTAAGGGCGGGGTCTTGGTTTTGCATCACATAACCCTCGCTAAGATTACTAAATTTTATATCATGCAAATTTTTATCGTGGTAATAACAAACTTCTAACACATCGCCTTCGCGTGCAAAGCTGGGTTTTTTTAAAGGTATAAATTGCTGCAGCCCGTTTTGTTTTATATAATCTGCCAATAGGTTGGCGGTAATTTGTTGCGTGGCTTTCCAAACAATATCAGGGTCGGTATCTGTAGTAAGTATATCTATTGTTACCGAGCCCATTTTTTCTTTTTTCAACACATCAACTTTTTGCTCGGCATTGTTTACCTGGCATTCCCAAAACAAACCATCCACGCGCAGCGTATAAGCCACATTAACCGTTTTTTTGTTGCCGAATAATTTAGATAAAACCGATGCCATATTTCTTCTCCATTTGCTTTATCAAAAATAAACATAATTGATGTACAAATTTTAGTTTACTCTTAAACTTTAATTCTATTTTAGTATAAAAATTTTATCTGTATGAAAAGCAATTTAATTTATTTCCTCCTCGCCCTTATAACAGGTGCGCTTATACCCATACAAGCCGCCACCAATGCAGCCTTTAGTAAAAGCATTGGCAGCCCTTATATAACGGGTTTTATGGTTTTTGTAGTGGGTTTATTGGGTATGACGGTTTTTGTACTCCTCGCGCGCGTAACTATGCCCACCTTGCAGCAGCTAACTGCTGCGCCTGCCTATGGTTACCTGGGCGGTTTAATTGTGGCCACTTATGTAGTAATGATAACTATTTTGGCGCCGCGCATTGGTGTGGGTTCGGCTATTGGTTTTATTGTTACCGGACAAATTATTTGTGCCGTAATTATCGACCACTTTGGTTTGTTTAATGTGGCCGTTCGCGCTATTGATGCCACCCGCTTTATAGGCGTATTGCTAATATCGGCAGGTGTTTATCTTGTAATGAAAAAATAAACGATTGCTCGCCTATTTAATTTTGCAAAAAAATAGTTTAGAATTTTAAAACAGCTTCCTAATTAAGCTCTTTTATTAACGGGTTTTTGGATTTTTGGTATTTTTCTTTTTGTACCCATTGTTTAAAATTAAGCATGGTTTCGTACGGGCCATAAGCTACTGCGGCATTTAGTATCCAGGCAGGCACAAACCCACCTGGGTTCACAAAAAACTCGTATACTGCTTGCACCTTGCCATCTTTTAAGGGTGTTAGTGTCCATTTGGCTTCCAGTTCTTTTATACGGGTAGTTTTAGGATAGGGTGGTATATAGTTTGGGTTGTTAGTTGAGGTAATGGTTACAATTTTTGTTTTATCATCTTGCGTAAGCTTTACGTTTATAATAAAATCCTGATGGTCAACCGGCCAGGGTGTTATTACCGTTTGGTAATGTATAAGCTCAGTAGGGCTTATTACTTTCAACGTCTTCGATTCGCCGCAACGGTAATTCCATTCAGGGTATGAGTCCCAGTCGTTTATCAAAGCAACAATGCTGTTTAATGATGTATTAAGTATAACAACCGTTTTTAGTTGTTTTATATTTGAATTGTTTGCCTTGCGCGAGTATATGGCTATACCATTTTCGTTTTTGTACAATTGCCAGTCGTTTTCGTTTTGCGAAAACCCAATCAAAGAAATCAGTAAACAAAAAATAACGCCGCGCATATATATAAAACTACAACACCAATTTAATAAGCCTCAAAAGTAAGCATGGCAAAAAAACTATCAAGGTTTATTAGGTTGGTGTAGGTTAAAAATAGGCGAATGCACTATGCCCGTCGGCGAAAATTTTCAAAAATTTATGCTATCAATAAAACCTACAAAACTCAATGGTTTTTTGTTGCAACTCATTAGCATAATGTGTTTGGCGTGTAACAAATTTTTCGTCTGCAAGGTTTTGTTTTATTTGCCTGTAAAGGCGTTCAATAATCTGGCCGGTATCGCTGCGTTTTTGTATAAAGCGGTCTTTTTCGGCAGCGCCTCCATTCGGCAGCGTAATTTTGCGTATCAGGTTATAATGCTCCGCGTCATGCGATACAACTTTTAAGTGCGCGCAACCCGATAATCCAATTTGTATGCTGCTGTTTTTGCAATCGTGGTATGCCTGGTAATGGTAATCAAGGTTTCGCCAAAGGTCTTCAACTAAAATTTCATCCCAGGTACCCATACATGCTTCGCCTCTCAGGTTTTCGTTTTCTTTTAAGTTACTATGCAACATAACCGATGTATAACCAAAAACATTTAAGCGCATAAGTTTGGCACACTTTATAATTTTGGTGGTTTCCTGTTCGCGTATTTTATAGGTAACGGTTAAAAATTGTTCGGGTAAAAAATCATGTAGTTCAATAAACAAATAATCTTCGGTAAACTCAAGGTTTATTTTACTTGTAGGGTTTTGGTAGGTAAGTTTTAATGGTAATTTACGCATGTTTACTTTTCCTTTACTCAAATTTACAACCTTTCTATACCATAAAAAAGCACAAAAAATCAAAAAATCTTACATCAAAAAATGGGCTTTTAAACCAATGCAGCTTAATTCTACATTCCCTATTCAAATTTATTTTATAACTCCGCTGTATAAATAATTAGCTATATCGGTTTTGTGTGTGGTATCAAAAGCTTTAATGTCTTCATCACTTTTTACCGGCGTGCCAAGTATATAAAATGTTTGCTGGTTAGGGTAAGCGGCCATTAAATTGGCCATGGTTAGTTTTTTTATTTCGCCGCCGGCTCCGTTACTAAAATAATAAACAGGGCCTTTTTCAACCGCAATGCCATTAAGTACAATTTTTTCTAAAATATAAATGTATATCTCTTTAGTTTCTACAATTTCATACTCCCGGTTATTATAAAAACGCCATACGGTGTTGGCACAATCGCGGTAAGCATACAGGTCTTTTTTTAAGTACACGGTTTTTTTGCCGTTGTTAATCACCACAAACGATGTTTTTGCAAAAACATCGTGCTTCTTAAAAATTTCTTTGCTATGTTTTTTGCATGCAACATCTTCGGCCAGCTTATTGCTTTTATAATCGGCCAAAGTAATATACACGCCACTACCGGTAGTTTGTGCCATCTGGGTTTGGGCAACAAACACAAAAGCTAATAACCATATAGTGTAACCTGCTTTCATTTGTACAACTAATATACAAAAAAATAATTTTAAAAACAATAAACCTAAGCTATTTGCAAATAATAACATAATACTAAACATTACTTAACCGCTTAGGTGTTAAAACCCACCGTTTAAAAAGTTGCATGTTTAAGCACTTTTGTATAAAGTATATTTACATAAGTATTTAATAAAATGAAAACTACAGTAACTGTTAGTAAACCTTGTATCCAAAGTTGGAATGCCATGCAGCCCAACGATAATGGCAGGTTTTGCCAACTGTGTCAAAAAACAGTTACCGATTTTACCACCCTGTCTGATACCGAAATACACCGCCGTATTAAAAATGCAAACGGTAACCTGTGTGGCCGCTTTTTGCAAAGCCAGATTGACCGCCCTTTGCAGGTAAATAAAACTACCCATGTGCCTTTTGGTAAATTTTTTCTTGGCTTATCACTGGCCACTATTTTTAATAACACCTTGCAAGCGTTTACTAAACACGTCCCTGCGTATTATCAAACACAACCTGAAAAAACAGGCAATTATAATTTTTCACCAAGCGATTCGCTCCGCATACTTAAAGTTAAACTTCTCGACTCCACTACCAAAGAAACCATACCCTTTGCCAATGTACTGGCATATTCGGCACAGCAACGTATCGCAATTGGTACAACCAATATAGATGGCATTGCCAACTTAAACATACCTGATACCTGCAAAAGCCATATCTTTAACATTAAAGCTGTATATGTAGGTTATAATCCAAAACTGGTTACGGTCGATATTTCAAAAGATAGCTATACCGAAATTTATTTAAGTGGCTCATCAGTAACTATTGACCCTGTGGTTTTAACTGGCTTTGTAAATATCGAAGACACGCAAAGCCAAAAACCAACCCTGTGGATGCGCGTTAAAAACATCTTTAAGCGCAAAAACTAATTTTAGTAAATTGCCAGAAATTTAAACCGGGCATGAAAAAAAATTGCATTCTTTTAATAGTTGTTTCTCTTTCTTTAGCAATCACCTCTTGTCAAAAAACATATAGCTGTACTTGTACTTCGTTAGTTCAGGGTACAGGTGGTGCGCCTGCATATACCACCACCAAAACCCAAAATGTTAGTTCGGCTACACAAACCGGAGCGCAAAACAAATGCAATGCTACTGCTGCTTCGGCCACCTACACCTGTAATATTCAGTAAAAGTTAGATATTA
The DNA here is from genome assembly GCA_035261565.1 of Bacteroidia bacterium. Taxonomy (GTDB): domain Bacteria; phylum Bacteroidota; class Bacteroidia; order B-17B0; family Aurantibacillaceae; genus PALSA-968. The sequence continues at coordinate 2,070 of DATFTU010000341.1, read as the reverse complement.
ACTTTTAGTTTATTCTTAAAAAAATAAATAGTAGGGTAAAAAACCTATTTGCATAGGTATATAAACTCATTTTTATGCCTAATTAACGTTTTTTATTTTTTGCAATTTTTCTGCGCTGTATATTTGAGAAAAGAAAAATTAAAAAGCGTATGAATTCATATCTGTTGCAAATAAAACCCGCCAACGAAACCAAATTAGATTTTTTATACAAAGAGCTTGCATCTGTTATCGATAGCTTTAAAACCGAAAACGATTTCACCAGGCTAATTACCGTTCCTTCATCAAACTGCCTGTTATTAACCACAACTAATTTACAGTTAAGGTTTGCTGTAAGTAAAAACAGCAATTATATTTCTATTCCTTACAACACATTACCTTAAATTTTTTTAATATGAATATTGGTACAGCCATAAAAAAAATACGCACGGGTAAATCTTTAACGCAAGGCGACTTGTCAAAAATGACCATCATCTCGCAAACATCTATTTCGCAAATAGAGCAAGGTATAAAAAGGCCCAGCCCTAAAAACCTGCAAAAAATTTGCAAAGCGCTCCAGGTGCCCGAAACCATTGTTTATTTCTATGGGCTCGAAGTATCCGATATTCCGGTCGAAAAAAAGCAGGTATATAATTTTGTTTATCCGGCTATTGAAGAGCTAATAAAAAAATTAATTATCGATTAAGTTTAAATCTCTCACCGTCTTTCATTTCAATTAATGCCTGGTCAGTTTATGCTAAAAAATCGGTGGCAACTATAAGTACCAAACTGGCACCCGGCATGTACACGCTTCGTTTACAAAATGCGCAAGGCACAGGCGTGTGGCACATGGTAATTACCGATTAAATTTTTCTTAAACCTTAACTATATAAAGCGCTGCGTAAAAATATGCGGCGTTTTTTTGTTACTGATATTTAATTAGTTATAAAAATAACGTTCATATTCCTTAACGGTTTGTTAACAATACAAAATGCTGAAATAACTATTTTCGCTCCTTGAAAAGTTAAATTTTCTTTAGAATTTAAAATTAAAACATCCTTAAAATAGCATGAAAATTACTACCCGTACAATTAAACAATTTTTATTGGGCATAACGCTTGCCTGCACCGCAGGAACCATGGCTCAAACTAACCAAAGAATCTTGGCGGGCTTTACCCCGGGCAACCTGGTAGTATACCGTGCCGGAAGTGGCACAGGCTCGCTGGTAAACACAGGTAACCCTGTTTTTATTGATGAGTACACAACTTCAGGTACCCTGGTGCAATCAATAGCTTTGCCAACAACAGTAACAGGCAGTAACCAACCTTTAGTATGCTCAGGCACCGCTTCATCAGAAGGGTTGATTTCTCTATCGGCAGATGGGCGTTACTTAGTATTAACAGGGTATAACGCTACAATTCCTTATGCAAGTTCTTTAACAGGTACTAGTTCAACAGCTGTACCAAGGGTGGTTGGTATAATAAATGCTAGCGGAGTTGTTAATACAACCACCTCTTTAACAGATGCTGCAACGGGTAATAACGTAAGGAGCGCAGCCAGTACCGATGGTACTAATATTTGGGTTACTGGCGGAGCAGGTGGTGTACGTTACACAACTGCAGGCAGTACAACTTCTACTCAATTATCTACATCTGTTACAAATTTAAGGCAGTTAAATATTTTTAACGGGCAGCTTTATACTTCATCCAGTTCAGGAGCTTTCAGGTTAGCAACAGTGGGTACTGGCGAGCCTACAACATCGGGCCAAACAATTACTAACCTGCCGGGTTTTCCAACTGCTACAGGTTCTCCTTATGGTTACTTTTTTGCTGATTTAAGCGCTGTTGTTAGTGGGGTTGATGTAGTTTATGTAGCCGATGATACCCCTGGCTCTATCCAAAAATATAGCTTGGTTAGTGGCAATTGGGTGTCTAACGGAACTGTAACAGCAACTGCTATAAGAGGCCTTACAGGGTCTGTAACCAGCGGAACAGTAGTAACTTTATATGGTGTAACAGGCGGAACCAGTGCATCAGGTGGAGGTTCTATTTATTCTTTTACAGATGCCGGTGGTTATAATACTACTTTAACAGG
>DATFTU010000340.1:0-6001 GCA_035261565.1 Bacteroidia bacterium | reverse complement strand
ATTAAAAATGCTCCACCTATTTTGAAAGTTTGCGGAAATAATAAAAGCAATCCGCCTACTCCCAAAAACAAGGACAGTAATTGTATACCCACACGATTCATATTTGCTTTATTATACACCAAAGCAGATTCGGGTTTTCTTATTCCGCCAAAAGAATAAGAAATGGATGCAATGGAACTAAATAGAATTAATATGGCAGTTATTATCTTTATCATAGTATGAGTTTTTAATTCATGACTACAGGCTTTAAACCCATAGTCATGAATTTGTTTCTGTGTTTAAGCATTTGATACAGCAAAAGAATTTTCATCTTGAACAGATGCCTTTTGAAATAGGGCTTTTGCAGGATTCTTTATATTCAGTTTATACATACTTTTATTCAATGCAAAACGCCAGCTTAACGGGATAATTTTGGTCATTATTTTATCCATAAATGCTGCATCCATGGCAAGATTGTATTTATGCTTCGGCCTTTTTGACTCCACAATTTTGTACAGTTTTTTAGCAAGCACATCAGCTGTTGGCAAAAACTTAGAATTTCCTGCTCCCTCGCCCATTGTTCTAATGTTGTCGAGATAAGGCTTGTAAAAATCACGGCCTTCTTTCGGAAGCGCCTGTAATGTATCTTTACCATCTTCGGTTGCTTTGCCAAGCATAGGTGTTCTTGTAACACCGGGCGAAGCCAGCACAACATGAATATCCAATAAACCCAAATCATAATACATGGATTCAGAAAGTCCGATCAATCCGGCTTTTGAAGCATTGTAAAACGGAATGAATGGTTGCCCGATATAGCCGGCCCATGATGCAATATTGATAACCCTTGCTTTAATATCATTTTTGGCATTGTGTTTTTTAAGTAAGGGAATAAACGTTTGCGTGATTTTGTAAGGAGCCATTAGGTTCACTTCTATCATTTGCCTTGCACGTTTTTCATCGGCATACTCAAATGGGGCTGTGTACATAATACCCGCATTGTTGATAATAGCAAATAAGCCATCGTTACCTACCATACTTGAAACTTGTTCAAATGCTTGCTGAATGTCATCAGCATTTGCAATATCCATTTTTATAGGATATACGTTTTTGATTTTCTTCAACTTCTCTTCGTCTTTATTGGTTCTGTAAGTGGCAAATACCTGATAATTGTTTTGAGCGAAAAAAATGGTGTCTGCCAGTCCCATTCCTGAAGATGCCCCTGTGATTAAGATTGATTTTTTCATGACTTTGTTTTTTTAAATTTATAGTACAAAAGTCAGAATAGAAATTCTCCTGATACTTACAAAAAAAGTCCAAAAATAAAACAGCTATATTCTGCTTGGCGAAACACCTTTTGCTTTTTTAAAGGCGCTCGAAAAATGTGACAGTTCTTTAAAACCAAGGAAATGATAGATATCAGCAGGTTTCATAGATTGTTTACGGATAAGCTTTTCAGCGTAATCTATTTTTTTATTCAGAATCCAATGATGGGGCGTTGTATTAAAAATTGCATTAAAATCACGTTTAAAGGAAGACAAGCTCCTGCCGGTTAACTGGGCAAAATCCTTAACTGTATAATCCGACAAGATATTATTGTGGAAATATTCCTTTTTAGGTATGTGAAGTTTTTCAGCAGTTGATTTGCCCAATAATCGAACGTCCGAAAAGTAAAAAGCCACAAATAATTTGTATCTGTGGCTTTTAGTGCTAAGTAGTAAATTTAAAAACCATACATACCTCCCGAAACGGAAATTTGCTCACCCGTAATCCAAGCTGCATCATCGGAGGCAAGAAATACAACAGCTTTGGCAATATCTTCCGGCTGACCTCTGCGACCAAGCGGTGTATGGGCAACAAACATTTTTTCAGCATCACTTCCGGTAGTTACACCTGCACTACTTGCACCTTCTGTTTCTGTAGCTCCCGGTAAAATAGAATTGACACGAATGTTTTTTTACACCCAGTTCTTTCGACAAAGAAATTGTTACGGCATCTATTGCTGCTTTAGTTGCTGAATATAACGACACTCCTGCCATAGGCATTTTGCTTGCACCTGAACTGATATTGATAATATTGCCACCTTTATCACTAAATAGTTTTAAAGATGCCTGGATAGTAAGTATTGGGCCTAAAACATTAACGTTGAAGTGCTGATGAAAAGTTTCTGCCGATGCCTGTTCAATAGGCAAGTATTGCTGATGGACCGCATTGTTTACCAAAATATCCAAGGTACCGAAAGCCTTCTTTGTTTCTTCAAACAGTCTGATTACATCGGCTTCCTTGGATACATCGGCCTGCACCGCAATAGCTTTGCCTCCATTGTCTATTATGGCTTTCACCACTTTGTCCGCTGCTGCTTTGCTTGAAGCATAATTTACAACAACCTTTGCGCCTTCTGCGGCAAAGTGTTTTGCTATAGATGCACCTATTCCTTTTGATGCACCTGTAACGATTGCTACTTTATTTTTTAATTTACTCATTTTTTGTTTTTATTTATTTGGTTTATTAAGTTGATTCAATAGCTGATTAATTTTAGTAATATGACCTGCTTCATGTTTTGTTAAAAATTCTAAGGTTTCAATAAAATCTTTATTACCAAATGCAGGAAATTGTTAAACATACCATGGTCGTAATCATCTTTTAAAATGTCTGCTGTAGGCAACAACAATTCTTTTATTTCCTTAAATTCTTTACTTATATCGGTGGTCTTTGGACGAGAGCCCAACATATAATTTTGAATGTAATATTGTTCAACATGAGGTGTATGTCCATTGACAACATAAATAGGATTATTATTTACTTAGCTAAATAGGTCATACCGCCATCAACAAGAATTTCAGCACCAAGCAAAAAAGAAGAATCATCAGAAGCCAAGAAAACTGCTGTTTTACCAATGTCAGATGGTTGCCCAATTCTGCCTATCGGCATTTCACCTGCAAAGTGTTTTTTTAAACCTTCAAGTTGTTCTGCGGGAACAAACTTTTCAAATGCCGGTGTATCTGTTGTACCTGGTGTTATAACATTTGCCCTGATCCTTCTGCTTAAAAGATCACTTGAAAACCCTTTTGCCAAAAAGATTACAGCTGCTTTTGCAGCACCATAAAGCGTAAAATTTGGATATGCCCGATGTGCTGCATTTGACCCGATCAAAATAATAGAAGCACCATCATTCATATAAGGCAGTGCCTTATGAACAGTGAAGTAAACACTTTTCAGGTTTAAATCCATTGTCTTGTCAATAGGAGCAGCACCCGATTTAGAACATATCAGAAGACCAATTTTACACGAGTTCGGACACGCTCTTGGTTGTATTCACGAGCATCAGTCGCCCGTCGCATCAATTCAATGGAACGAACCGGTTGTAATACGTGCACATGCTTTAGGCGGATGGGATGAAGCAACTGTGAGGCATAATATCTTTGGAAAATATACTCAGTCTAAGATAACGAATTCAACATTTGACCCTTTGTCCATTATGATTTATCCCATTCCTGCTGACTTTATTATTAGTGGTAATCCTGTTGGCTGGAACACTCAGTTGTCTAATCTGGACAGGACGTTTATGAGAAGAGCATATTCCATAGCCTGAGTTAATCACCGGGCAACCCAAGCTTATTAAAAATATAACGCACCTGTTTTAAATTATAATAACGCCCATAACGCTTGCCTATTCCTTTTTCGAATGGCTGCAACCATGTTGTCATAGAACGAACTCCGATTTTATACAGGTCTGCGAGTTCTTGTTTCGAATAGGGTTTGATCTCAATTTTTTCAGTAGATGCCATTCATTCCAATTTTGTGAATGGCAAAAATGAGCCGATTGATTTATTTTGTTTCCAAGGTTGTACCCAATATGGGAGAAATAAAATATGAAATAGTTGTGAATGCTAGCTTTTGGAGTGTCTGTTACGAAAAGCCCATCTCACTTTGAGTTTTATCAGAGACGTTTCCTGTATTTGGAGTAATTCGGGGAATGTTAGTGATGTAAGATCTTGTAGCGAATAGATTTCCGAATATTTAAGAATTCGATTTATTACTTTAATTCTGTCTCTTTTTTCTTTTACTTGCTTATTTTTCATCTTGTGCATCCATTCTTTTTGTTAGGGATTCCTGTAGTGATAACAAGAATTTTGTCCTCCCAGTTTTACGAATTCGTAGCTCTAAATAAGTACGGTAATAATCTCCTAAATCAATATTAAAGGCATACTCAAAATACGCTGCGATTTCTTTAATGTCCGCCTGGCTGCCAAATGCTCCTTGGGTTTGCATAGCATAGATAAGCTCAATCATAGCGGTTTTGCTTTCTAGCCATGATAGTTTGGTCTTGGGAATATCTTGGGTTTTATGGCGGGGTTCTTTTCGCTCTATATACAATAATTCATCTTCGAGATATACCTGTAGTTGATCATGCACTAGAATTTTCGATATTTTGTAATCGTGAGAAGTACTGAAACGAGTATCTGTTTCAAAGAAATAACTATCGATAGATAATTGCAGATCCTGCTTGCCCCTAACAAAATATTTATGATCTAAATAGTTTGAACTTGTACGGTAGTATTTATAAAAGTCCAGATTGTGATCGAAGTAACGCTTCAATTTGTCAAGCTCGTTAATCAGATACTTTTTAAGAATCTTATCGCCACCATTTGGTCGTTTTGTTTCAATATTATAAATGGAAAGATGATATATAAGCTTCGAATAAAATAGAGGCTTCATATCGCGAAAGAACTTTATTTCTTCAGCAGTAGATTTAAATTTGTATTTGAGTATAAAGCTTTTTAACTGATCCATTACTTTCTTACAAATCTCAAAGCTCAATTCGGAGCGTTTCAAGATAATATCGTTCTCTTGTTCTATGAAACGAATTTGATCTTCTAATTCAGTAGTTAGTTTATCGACAAAAGCTTGCATGTTTATATTATTGGAAAATCATTCTTGTGATTGTTTACCGTTATAAAAAAGCCCCCAATTTCTCGAGGGCTTTTAAAACTGCATCACTACCTTCAGGTTTTTTCTCGCTTTTTCATTCCTCATTGAATTACTTTACTTGCTGAACCATTTAGTTCCATTGCTAGTAAAACTTTAGGATTCAAAATCTGCACTGATAGTTGTAGATTTCCATTGTTGCAATTCTGCAGACATATTGGCAATTTTTTCTGAAGCTCTGTTATAAGCATCCTTCCCAAGGAACATGTGCATTGGGGGCTCTGAACTTTCAGCTAATTCTATAAATATTTCTGCTGCACGCTCCGGGTCTCCTGCCTGTTGTCCGTTCATAGCCAAGTAGCGATCCTGTGTGTTTTTCACAGATTCATAGCCTTCTATTTTTGATGTAGTCAAAGCAAGTGAATCTTTGGTTAAAAATCCTGTCCGGAAACCCGATGGTTCTACTACAGTAACCTTAATTCCAAATTCCTTTACATCTAATGCAATCACTTCGGAGAAGGCAGCAATTGCGGCCTTAGTTGCTGAATAAATGGACCAACCCGGAGCACCTACAAACCCAGCTACCGAACCGATGTTTATAATATAACCTGATCTCTGCTTTCGCATTATCGGCAGAACACTTTTTACTACATCTACAGTAGCCAGTACATTAACATTGAAAATATTCCTGATATCCTGACCAGTGGTTTCTTCCACGGTTCCTGTCATTCCATATCCTGCATTATTAACGATTACATCAATTCTTCCAAATGCCGCTACTGTTTGCTTCATAGAATCATCAATACAATCTGAGTTATTTAAGTCGACAGCCAACGGAAGAAAACGATCCTTGTCTATCAATCCGACTGCCTGACTTAAAGTATGTGCGTCCCTTGAAGTTGCCGCAACCCGATAGCCGTTATTAAGTAGTTTTTTTACAAGGGTGAGTCCCAATCCCTGAGAAGCACCTGTTACATACCAGACTTTTGAAGTATTCATGACGTAAATGTTTTACTGATTTATTTAATGCGATTAATTATTTATAAGAAACACTTAATGTGATTGGCACACTTAATGCTTTAGACACAATGCAATT
>DATFTU010000339.1:0-4079 GCA_035261565.1 Bacteroidia bacterium | reverse complement strand
AGCAAGTTCGCTATAAACGGGGGCATCATTATCCTTAATTTTTAAGGTTTTTTCGGTTTGCAATTCATGTGCATCGTCATCCCAAACAGGTTTAATTCTCGGAAAAATCTTGTCAGTATCAATTTTTCCAAAACCCGGGTCTTCACCTTTAAAGCCTGCTTTGCTACCAAATATTTTCCTAAAAATGTTCAAGCCTCAAAAAGTATATCCGGCAAATTAGTAAAATTTAAATAAAAGCAAACAAAATAATATTCCATACAAGTACAAAAAACATAAAAAGTACCCTTAAGTTTTGTATTTAATTTTTACCTTTAACGCATAACAAAACACTTCTGAAAAAGATTATTTTTATATTTCCGTTTTTTATTGTTGCCTGCAACAAGCCCCAAAATAAAAGGGATAAAGCCATACTTGCCATTAAGCAATATGTAAATACCAATTTAAGCAACCCCGGTACATATCAAAATATAACATACAGCAAGCTTGATAGTGGGTATGAGTACCCCGATACCCTTGATATTAAAATTGAAGATTTACGCCAGGCTATTTTAATTGAGCGCCAGGCCGATAGCGTTAAACAAGCCATTGCCGCGCAGCTTGCCCAACTGGGTGCCACCGTAAACGATACGGCAAGCACAAAGTTTAAAGATAAAATAGTTGATTATCAAACCAAATTAAACGCCCTGTTGGCATCGCCCAAAGAAAAACATTATTACATAAGCGATAAATACCGTATAGAAAACAAGCAAGGCACCTTAGAAATCAATACCATTAATTACGAGTTAGATACAACCTTTAAAATTATCGATACTAATTAATTTTCCGTATGAAAAAAATCGGCCTCATTATCACACTGTCTCTTATTATATTTGCATGTTCAAAGCCAACGCCACTAAGCACGCGCGATAAAGCCATACAAGCTGCCAAAGCGTATTTTAAAATGGACTCCACCAAACCGCCCGAGTTTAGTAAGTTAGATAGTGTTATTGATTATCTTGATGAGCACCTGCTGCAAATAGCGCAAGCCAAACAACAATTAATGCTAAAGCAAGATACGCTGGCAGCCCAAAAAAGGTACGACTCGCTTTTGGCCTTACCCAAAACAAAATATTATGTTATTAATTATTTAGATATAACAAGCAACAACTGGCACATGGTTGTTATGGATACCACGTTTAAAATTAAAAGCCATCAGCCTTAACCTTTATACTATACAAACAATGAGCAAACCAATGGCATGGGTAATTTTTATAGCAGGTTTAGTAATAGCCTTTTGTATTTATTTTTTGCCTTCGGCCATTGCCCGTAAAAAACCCCAGGCGGTGCAATTGTTTTTAATCAACCTCTTACTCGGTTGGACAGTTGTTGCCTGGTTTATAACACTTATCTGGGCCTTTAAAAAAGCCGGAAATGTAAATAGTGTAGAGGCCAATATTAACGCACACACACAGGCTCAGCTAAAAAAATTGAGTGAGTTAACCATGCATGGTGCTTTATCCGACGAGGAGTTTGAGCAGCAAAAAGCCCGCCTGTTGGGCAACCAGCATACCGAAAACATAATAGCCATGCAAAAAAAACTGCAACTGGCCTCGGCCGCCATTATGGTGTTTGTAATGCTGGTTAGTTGTGTTTGCTACTTTTATGTAGTGCCCAAATATATATATGGTGAGGAGGCAACGGCGCGCCGTTTTTTAAATAGCCTGCAGGCTAACTTTGTAAATAATAGGTTGATGCAAACAAATTATTTAAACAAAACAGGCCAAAACGAATTTAAAAAAATTACAAGCTTTAACATAAAGCAAGTACAGGCCACCGATGACGACCAGTTTATTGTATTTGCCAACGTAACCTCAAGCGATAATACCTCCCAACTTTCAGAAGAAGTGGGTATTATAATTCAAAAAAATTACGACGAGTATAAAATAACCGACACATACAACCTGCTTAACATCAACAGCATCAACATTGTTTTTCCGGATGATGTAACCGACCTCCAGAAAACCGAAGCCATAAAAACCCTTTACAGCAGTTTGCAGGTGGTTAACTGGCAGTTTAAAATAAAAAACAATAGCGTGCATGGCACCGGCATTATAAAAAATAATTTAAAGTACCCGGTAAAACATATTAACGTCGATATAAAATACGCAAACCTGCAACAAAAAATAATTAACGCCGATACCGCCAGTGCCATAGGCAGCGATGAACTTTCTTCGGGCGAAAGCCGTACTTTTACCTGGTACACCTCAAATTGCAACGAGTGCAACAGCGCCAGTATTTATATACGAAATAGTAATTAACAAAACATAAAAAAACACACCATGACACGAGAAGGCGAAATATTTAAACAAGCGGTTGATTTTAGCAGTTACACCATCGATGAGGTAATCGAAATCACCGGCATATCGCGCGGCCAGCTTTATAACCTGTACAAGCAGGAAGTTATTAAACCTGTTTTTAAAGAAAAAATAAAAAAACTAAAACTTAAAATAGATTACAAAGTTGCCAACGAGTACAACCCTCTGCATAAAGAAATTGAGCACCTGCGCCAGCAAGTAGCCTTGCTTACCAAGGTAAACGATGGCCTCATGTCTTTTCTTAAAGAAAAAGAGAAAGAACGTAAAAAGAAAAAATAAACTTACACCCATTAGTAACCTCAATTATAACTTAATAAAATAGCATTCCGATTTACAAATAAAAATTGTATTTCTTCTTTTATCTGATAAAAAGCAAAAAAGTAAATCATAAAATGCTGCAGATTATTGAGCGAGCCGGCGCAGTAAAAAATAAAAACAAGATTAATCAACCCTTGCTAAAATCTTTTTAAAGTTGTATTTTTATTACAAACAAAACTAGGAAAAAAGCGGCAGCTCTATTTTTCTCTTGTATTACTATATTAGTATTAGGACGCAAACCTAAACGATTACCACACCGTGCTAAAAATACTGCTTACACTCCCTTTAATCGAAGAATATTAAAAAATCAACCAACCCGATACAAAACAGTTTAAAGTGTACTAAAAACACAACAACAACTGCTCGATAAAATAAAAAAAGGGTACATCAAAATGCTAACTTTTTTTAACCTTCTGTTTTGTGTAGCAAAAACCTTTTGTTTTACATTTACATAAAACACTAAGCATGAAATATTACATCATCATCCTTCTTTCCACTTTAAGCTTTAACTTCTACGCACAAAATAAAACAACACCAAAAGATTCCCTTAAAAACATCATTAAACTAAACACTCAAGCTATCAAATTAAATCCAAATAATGCTATATCATACAAAGTTAGAGCTAAGGCTAAACTAGGTTTAGAAGATTATAAAGGAGCGCTTAAAGATTATGACAAAGCAATCGAGCTAAATCCTAAATACGATTCAGCTTACGTGGGGCGTGGCATAGCAAAAGAAAAACTTGGCGATAAAAACGCTATCGATGATTTTATAAAAGCAGCCGGGTTAAATCCTCAAAACGACATTGCTTATTTTAATATGGGTAAAGTAAGCTTTGGACTTGAAGACTACAGCAAGGCCATCGACGAGTTCACCAAAGCCATAGAAGCAAATCCAAAACTGGCTAAAGCATATGTTGAAAGAGCTTATGCAAAGCGTTTTTTTAAAGACTACAATAATGCTTTAACCGACTGTAACAAAGCCATTGAATTAGACTCTATCAACGAATGGGCATATACCGTAAGGGGTTTGGTTAAAGAGAGTTTGCGCAATTATACCGCAGCTATTGCTGATTATGATAAAGCAATAAAAATAAACCCAGCTTATTCTCGCGCTTACTTTCACCGTGGCTATTCAAAAAACATGTTAAAAGATAGAAAAGGTGCCATCGACGATTTTAATAAAGCTATCGAATTAGACCCAAACGATAAGTCGCCATACAACCACCGCGCTTCGCTTAAAGAAGAATTAAAAGATTACGATGGTGCCATAAAAGATTATAGTAAAGTAATCCAGCTCGACCCCAAGCACCACCACGCATACAACCACCGTGGCGATTGTAAATATGCCATCGGCGATAAATCGGGTGCCTGTGCCGATTGGCAAAAAGCCATTACTTTAGGTTCA
>DATFTU010000338.1:0-2785 GCA_035261565.1 Bacteroidia bacterium | reverse complement strand
TACATCAGAAGTACAACGTATAGTAATTTCGCGTAGCGTACTGGCTTAAATCAATAAATACTACAATAAAAAAAGCCGCTTCATAATTAATGAAGCGGCTTTTTTATGATTAGATAATTCTACTATTTGTTAATAATAATTTTGCTGGTAGAGATTTGGTTACCCATGTTAACTTTTATAAAATAAGCCCCATTAGCCATATTTTGTAAATCGAACTGTTTAGTAACAGTATTATTACTTACTTGCTCAGTTGAACTATATACCACATCACCCAATATATTAGTAATGTTTATTTGAGCTTTTTCAGCGCCGGCAGTAACATTAGTTAAACTAAGCGTAAATACGCCTAAACTTGGGTTAGGGTAAATTGAAATTTGTGTGTTTTCCTTAGTATTGGTTTTAATTCCGGTAGTACTGGCGTTAACAACTGTAACCGATATAATAGAACTGGAAGCATTTGTACGGAATAAACTATCGTTTTGGCAAACAGTTGATGAATCTCCGCAAGAAGCAATAGCTGTTACACAAATATTATAGTGCCCTGCGGCAGTGTATGTATGTGTTGGGTAAAGCCCTGTACTTGATGAACCATCGCCCCAGCTCCAGATTGCACTTGTAACCTGAGATGAGTAATATGTACCGGCTTCCCAAACACCCGGTTGTGGGTTTAACGAATCCTGGTGCATATTAAAACTAACTGAAGCAACACATGGTGCAGGCCCGGCAGTAGTTATGTTTACCGTGTCGGTATAAGAGCTTGAACATGAGTTAGCTGAATCAGAGATGCTTAATGTAACCGAGTATAAACCATTATACGCATATGTATGAGAAGGGCTAGCCACATTTGAAGTAGAACCATCGCCAAAAGACCAGCTATAGATAGTAGTACCCGATGTACCCCACGATTGGTTTATAAAATTCATAGTACCCGCTATTTGAGTACTATCAACAAAATAAGTGCCACATACAGGTGCGTTTGTTGCATTGGTGATAACAATAGTATCTGTGTGGTTGCCGTAGCAAGGAGATAAACTATCGCCCATTTGTAAATTTACATAGTATGTACCATTGTATTGAAAGGTATGTGTAGGTGAAAGTTGACTAGAAAAACCATCGCCAAAATTCCAATTAATTAAAGCATTTGTATCAGCTCCTGTTGTAGTATTTGTAAAAAATGCCTGCCCGTTAGTACCTAACGTGTAGGTATAATTTACATTTATATTACACGTATTTCCATTAGTTATGGTAATTACCTGACCTGTTGAATTTTGGCAAAAACCAGCTGAATCAGATACATATAAAGATACTGTATAAGTGCCATTATAAAAATATGTATGTGACGGAGATGCTTGATTAGAACTACTTCCATCGCCAAAGTTCCACCCATAGTTAGCATTTGATGGTGCATTAGTTGACGTATTTGTAAAATTAATTTGTCCACCACTACCAACGCTATATGAAAAACTGGCTGCAATATTGCATGTTAACCCATTAGTTATTGTAATGGTTTGTGATGTAGAATCAAAACAATTCCCGGTAGTATCCCACATAGATAAATTTGCTAAATACGTTCCGTTATACAGAAATGTATGCGACGGGGATGCAACGGATGAGTTTGAACCATCAGTAAAATTCCAATGATAAACAGTGCTTCCTACAGCCCCGGTAGATGTGTTAGTAAAGTTTACTAAACCCGAACTACCCGTTGTATAGGTAAAGCTGGCATGGCATTGTGCAACAATGGCCTGATTTAAACCTAAGCACAGTACCGCTATGCCAAGAATTTTTTTTGTAATTTTTTTCATGATGTTAAATTTAAGGTTATTTTTTTACTTTCTTATTATACTATAACGTACCGTTTTATATAAAGGTTGGGTTTAAAATGTTAAATTATTTGTAAGCTATGGCTATAACGGCATCGGCATTTGTAATTTGTATAGGTGGGTGGGTACTATTATATAACCAGCAGCTAAATTTTACATGTAATTTTTTGGTGCGTTGGCCATTCATATTATTCTGGTAATTATCGGTTGAAAGAACTTGAAAACTACTACCGGCAGGCTGAGCTATATTTTTTGATGTGTAAACGTTGCCTGAAGCATCGGTCCATGTAACAATAACATCACCAAGCTCTGATGTATTAGTAATAACAGTTGTAGGTGTAGCCGTTGTAACAGCCTGAATGCTGGTTACACTATAATTTGTGATGCAAGATACAGGAGCCAAAGCGGTAGTAACATTATATTTTGCAATAGCTACTTTATTGTTCGCATCTGTAACGCGTAAAGTAACTATATATGTACCCGCATTTGCATAACTGTGGTATGCTGTATTATTCGTTGAATCATATGTTGTAGAGTCTCCAAAATTCCAATTATAGTTAAAGGGGGCTGTACCTGTTGCTGTGGTTGAAAAAGAAACCGAATTGCTACTTGGGATAACCGATGATGATATCGTTGCATAACATGAATAAGCTGTAGGAGAAGAAAGATTTACCGTGTCGCATATACTGCTAACACAAGAATTAGTACCTGTAACGCTTAAACAAACATCATAAAAAGCCAATTGAGAATAGGCATGCATTGGATTAGCTAAAGTAGAAGTACTGCCGTCGCCAAAGCTCCAGTTATAAGTTTGCGGAGTACCATTTGCATACGATGAATTAAATTGTACATTATATACCGTTACCGATGTTGTAGTAGTGGTTGTAGTTGACGGAATATAATAGACATAGTTTTTAGGTATTAATGATGAATCGATACTACTTACATATGCACTTGTAACT
>DATFTU010000337.1:0-4185 GCA_035261565.1 Bacteroidia bacterium | reverse complement strand
TTGAAACAAGGAATAAAAAACGTGTATGCCGAGTTTAAGGCTAATAAACATTTACGCGTTGTTTAATATGCAATGATTTTTTTTTTAAACCATAAGCGGCTTCATTTTTTTACTATTGCCTTGTTTTTATTTTGCCTTACCGAAATAAAAGCACAATCTATTTTATTTCCGCCCGATTATTTGTTTGATGTACAACGTCAAAAAAACATTTTTACCGATACTACACAAATAATTCATTCATCTATGCAACCGCTTATGTATAATGATGTGTTACAGGATACGTTTAAAAATTCTAAACCCGGACAAGACCTTTTTATTGATAAGCTTGTTTATGATGATTTATTAAAAGTAAAATATATTGATAAATCATCGGGATACGATAGAAAATTTAATTTAAGCATCGACCCGGTTTTTAATTTCAGTTTCAGTAAAGATCAAAAAGACCCAACTAAAGAAACCTATATAAACAACACACGTGGTGTTTGGATAAAAGGGCAAATAGGTAATAAGTTTTTTTTCGAAACTTCTTTTTTCGAAAACCAATCTACATTTCAGGTGTATCTAAAAGCATATTGTAAATCTGCGTTTATTGTGCCCGGACAAGGCAGGTGGAAAACTTTTAAAAAAGATGGCTTTGATTATGCCGTGTCTAACGGTGTTATACATTATAAACCGGGCAAAAACTTCTCTGTTCGATTGGGTACTGGTAAACAAAAAGTGGGCGTAGGTTATCGTTCACTACTATTAAGCGACAATGCGTTTAATTATCCATATTTGCAACTAACGGCTAATTTTTTCAAAAACAAAGTGCAGTACACTCAAACCTATGCTTTGCTAATGAATTTAACTGACGGAGGCACAAGAACACCTGTGGGAGCCGAGGTTATTTTTCAAAAAAAAGCGGCCTCGTTTCAACAGCTTAGCTGGCAGATAACAAAAAAAATAAATATTTATTTGTTTCAGGGTTTAATCTGGAAAGCAACTGATAGTAACAATGTTATGCACTTAAATGCTTTATATGTAAACCCTGTAATTTTTACCAATCTGGCGGCTTATGGCTTTAACAATACCAACCATATTGTTGAAGGCGGTGGTTGGGAAATGAAACCTTTTAAAAAGACTTCATTCTACGGGCAGTTTATGTATGATGGTTCTTACTTGGGTAAAACAAATTATGGAGCGCAAGCGGGTGTAAAATTATTTGACGCTTTGTATATAAAGAATTTTTATTTGCAGGGCGAGTTTAATTATGTTAGTCAGTATTCATACTTAAACCCTAAAACTCCTGCACAAGATTATACTCAGTATAATCAAACACTTACTACACCCGCTGCTTTTAGTAACGAGGTGGTTGGTATTGCATCTTATACCTACAAAAGATTTTTTATACAGTTAAAAGAAAATTACTCGTTTGGTACAAATGCCAATATTCAGAATCTTAATTACTTTGATGCTAAATTTGGGTACATGATAAACCCTGCCTACAAAGCCAATATTGCCATAGGAAGTACATTTAGAAATTATGAAAATAAATTGTTGCCCGTAGCTTTGCAGCAGCAACAAATGCAACTGATTTATATTAGCTTTAAAACATCTTTGTATAACACGTATTACGATTTTTAAAATATGAACGCACTCATACTCGCCTTGGTTTTTGTTACCGCTTTTATAGTGGTGCTTTATGCCACGCCAGCTTTAATTAAGGTAGCCATATTAAAACGTTTGTTTGATGAACCGGGTAATCGTAAAATACATACCCGTGTAGTGCCCACCATTGGTGGTATCATCATATTTGCTGCTACATTATTCTCTTACAGCTTATGGTTTGAGCTTGATTTTACCAAAATCAGAAACATGTTCGAGCTATCCCAGGTGTATCAATACATCCGCGAGTTTAAATTAATTGTAGCTACAATGCTGATGTTATTTTTTGTGGGAATAAAAGACGATATTATTGGCACAGCACCCATTAAAAAATTAATTGCGCATGTGCTGGCTGGTTTAATTTTGGTACTGGTGGGCAATATCCGCATTACGGGTTTGCATGGCATTTTTGAAGTAAACGAAATTCCGTATTGGGCGAGTGTGTTTCTTTCATTATTTACTTATACCGTAGTAGTAAATGCTTTTAATTTAATTGATGGGGTTGATGGTTTGGCAGGTGGTGTAGGTTTTATAGCCTGTATGGCATTTGGTACATGGTTTGTTTGTGCTAACGATATTATTTTGGCATCGTTGGCATTTGCTTTAGGGGGTTCACTATTAGGCTTTTTGGTTTTTAATTTTAGTCCGGCTAAAATTTTTATGGGCGATTCGGGATCGCTTACTATTGGGTTAATTGTTTGTGTGTTAAGTATTAAATTAATTGAATACCCCGTAGAAAAATTGGATGGTATTTTACCCTATTTATCAAAACCTGTTTTTGTAATTGCTGTTTTAATTTATCCGTTGGCCGATACGTTGCGTGTTTTTACAATGCGTGCTATTGCAGGTGTATCTCCTTTTTCGGCCGACAGAAATCATTTACACCATCGTTTTATTGATATGGGTTTTGGGCACCGCAAAACAGTATTATATGTTTATTTTTTTAATATACTAACCATTGGTATTTCTATTGCCTGCTATAAGCTTAACCCAAGTTTTGCCATAATAGCTGTTGTATTGTTTGCGGCTATTTGCATGATGATTTTACAACTTGTATATAAGTTGAAACAAAAAAATATTCCTCAGGCTGAAAACTAAATTCTACATATTATTTTTTATAATAAGTACCTGTGCGGTATCGCAAAACGATGCACAGCAAACTTTTTTAAATACTGATTTAAATAATTTAATTGATGCGTATTATATAAAATACCCAACTGAATCGTTTCACTCATCCATGAAACCGTATGTTGGTTTTGGGGTAAAAGAAGCTGACGATACGGCGTTTCACATAAATAATTATAAAATAAAAAACCGTTTTTTGTTCAATGATTTTCATACAGGCCCTCAATACCGAAATCATTTTTCGTTACAAGTATTACCTCAGTTAGATGAACAGGTTGGGTATGACACACACGCTAAACGGGGTGTTAATGAAATATCGAGTGGGGCTTATATTCGCTTTGATGTAAACAACGATTTTTCTGCTGCTATTACTGCAATTGGCGGGCAAGTATCGTACCCGGGTTTTACTGATACCATTGTGTCTAAATACAAAGTTATTCCAGGGCTTGGAAGGGCTTATGGCAGTAATGGCAATTATACATTTGCAAATATTACGGGGTATGTGTCTTATTCACCTTTTAAAGCATTAAATTTTCAGCTGGCAAAAGATAAAATTTTTGTTGGCGATGGGTACCGTTCGTTATTGTTATCTGATGTGGCAAACAGTTATCCGTATTTTAAAACAACCATTAACATCTGGCATTTGCAATATAGTTTTTGGTACAGCTGGATGCAGGATGTTTATTCACCCAACGGCATTCGTCAAAATGCGCTTAACCGTTTTGGCACTTTTCATTATTTAAGCTGGAACGTTACAAAAAACTTTAATTTCTCGTTTTTTGAAACCGAAATATTTCAAGGTACCGATAGCTTACGTCATCGTGGCTTCGATCCAAATTATTTAAACCCCATTATTTTCTATCGCCCGGTAGAGTACTCTTTAGGCTCTGGTGATAATGCACTTATTGGTTTTAACAGCTCGGTAAAATTTGCCAATCATTTTAAATTATACGGGCAGGCGGTACTGGATGAATTTAATCTAACCTATATCCGTCAGCATAACGGCTGGTGGGCCAATAAACAAGGTTATCAAATCGGGTTAAAATACGTGGATGCTTTTGGTGTAAAAAATCTGTCGTTGCAAGGGGAGTTTAATTATGTACGGCCATATACTTATTCGCATGCCAGCGAGCAGCAAAATTATTCGCAATTTAACCAACCGTTGGCCGACCCGTTTGGGTCTAATTTTTATGAATCGCTTGGTTTTATAACCTATAAACATAAAAACTGGCAGATAGATTTAAAAGGCATGTTTACCGTTATAGGCAAGGATAGTGCAAGCAAGAAAAGCGATGTGGGGCAAAATATTTTTTTAAGTTATGATTTACACCCCAATGATTTTGGAAACCATATTGCACAAGGCGTTCAATATCGAATTATGCAGGGCGAATTTAAGTTTACCTATTTTATAATACG
>DATFTU010000336.1:0-2977 GCA_035261565.1 Bacteroidia bacterium | reverse complement strand
GCTGCAACACATCATGTAACGCTTTGTCAGGCCGAAGGTGCAAGGGTTATAAAAAACATTTACCCTAATGCAAATGTGGGCACCACTTTTTCATGCTCGCATGTAGAACCATATAGGCTTATTAATAAAGACATAGAAGCTGCAAGGCGTATAGATGTTTTAATAAACCGTTTGTTTGTTGAACCTGCCCTGGGAATGGGCTATCCATTTAAAAAAATTCCGTTAATTAATCGTATTGAAAAATATATGAAGGCTGATGACGAAAAACTATTGGCTTTCGATTTCGATTTCATTGGTATACAAAACTATACACGCGAAATTATTAAATACTCTTTCTTTACTCCTTTTATAAAAGCATCTTTGGTTAAAGCAGAAAAAAGAAATGTACCCTTAACGGCCATGAATTGGGAAATTTACCCAGAGGGAATTTATCAGTTATTAAAAATGTATAATGAATACGAGGGCATAAAAAAAATTATTATTACTGAAAATGGAGCCGCCTTTCATGATGAAGTAATTGATGGTAAAGTAAACGATGATTACCGCATTAATTTTTACCATAGCTATTTACAACAGGTTTTAAAAGCAAAAAAAGAAGGCGTAAAAGTAGAAGGGTATTTTAGCTGGAGTTTTACTGATAATTTTGAATGGGCAGAAGGCTACCGCCCAAGGTTTGGCCTTGTTTATATTGATTTTGAAACCCAACAACGGGTGTTAAAAAAATCAGCACATTGGTTTAAGCAATTTTTAGAAGTACCACACAAAATTGCTGAAATGCAAGAGTAGTTTTAAGCCTATTACTCAATCAGCAATTTAAGTTTATCCCTACATTAAATACTACTATAAATTAAACTCGCGTAGTTTATTCTTAATTTTTTATATATTTATCAGACTTATTTATGGAGATACCTACCGATTGCCGTATATATGATTTAACTTGTTATTGGACCTGGATGGGCGCAGATGGTATAGCCCGCACGAAGGTAAAACCACAGGCAGAAATAACTTTAAAAGAATCTCTTGAAAACAGTATTGCTGTAAATGATTTATATAACGGCAAAAAATTTCCTTTATTGATTGATGCCCGGCAAATAAAATCGATAAGCAAAGAAGCACGAGATAATTTTTCCATCAAAAACCGTTCTACCAACGTTACCTCATTTGCTATATTAATAGAGTCGCCATTAAGCCGCATTATAGGTAATTTTTTTATGGGTTTAAATAAGCCCAGCGTTCCTGCTAAACTTTTTAATAACGAACAAGATGCCATTGCATGGCTAAAACAATATGTATAATTAGCTATGTCGTTAAGCGAGGAAATAGAACCCAGTTCTAATAAAATAAGGGGCGAAAAAATTTTAGAAGTAATTATGAGTTACGCCCGCCTTGATTTTAGTGAAAAAACTATTATAAGCGATAGCGGAGATGTGTATGATGCTATTGGCGCCGGTGTTAATATGCTTGGCGAAGAACTAAAAAGCTCGGTTGTATCGTTACGTGAAAAAGAGCAATTGTTACGCGAAATACATCACCGCGTAAAAAACAACATGCAAATAATATCCAGTTTACTTAATTTGCAAACACAGAATGTACAAGACAAAAAATTTCTGGCCCTGATAACTGAAAGTCGTAACCGAATTAACTCAATGGCACTTGTACATGAAATGTTATATGCCACAACCAACTTCAGCACTATAAAATTAAAAGATTATACCGAAACTTTATGTAATAGCATTTATCAATCGTACCGAAAACCCGATATGAAGATCAACTTCTTCATCCATATACCCAGCAACGTTTTTTTAGAAATAGATACAATGATACATTTGGGGATGATTTTAAATGAAATTATCAGTAATTCGTTAAAATATGCTTTTGAAAGTAATGAAGGCACCATATCGGTATCATTGACACAAAAAGATTCAAAATATTACCTTTCTGTTGAAGATAATGGCAAAGGGTTACGGGCAAATTTTGATAGGGAAAAGGATAGTAACCTGGGCATGCAGCTTATTCAAATGTTAACCGAACAGCTTAACGGCATCGTAAAATTAGAAAGTAAAAACGGGGTTATTTATAAAATAGAGTTTTAAGCGATTAAAGTTCGATAATCGAGGTATCTAATAAGACAAACTAAAAGCCCTGCAAATGCCCTTAATTGTATAAAACTTTCTACATAAGAAATATTGAAAACGGAAGATAAACTGGCATAAGATTAGCTATACGTTAAGTAAATAAATACTAGTATTAACTTAAAACTATAAACTATGTTACGTTGGGCGGCTATTTTTTTTGTGATTGCATTGGTTGCGGCACTATTTGGATTTACAGGAATTGCAGCAGGTGCTGCAAGTATTGCTAAAATCCTTTTTTTCATTTTTATTGTATTATTCCTACTGACTATTATAGCTGGGAATGCAATATTTGGTAAAAAATAAACGTGCTCTTCCATGTTAAACAAACCCTGCCGCAATTGGTGTGTGGCAGGGTATTTACTTTTCTAAAATTTAATTATGGAAGAAATAAAAACACCTAAAAAAAAGAAACGCAGATGGCGTATCGTATTACTTGTTTTTGTAATACTGTTAGTTGTCTTTCGGATTGCCTTACCTTATGTTGTACTTAAGTATGTAAATAAAACATTAGGCAACATTCAGCAATATTATGGGCATGTAGAAGATATAGATATTGCGCTATATCGTGGAGCCTATGTTATTAAAAATATTCTTTTGGTAAAAGAAGATTCTGCGACCCGCCAACGTGATACCACGCCCTTTTTTAAAGCGCCTGTCATCGATCTTTCGGTACAATGGAAGGCTATTTTTAAAGGAAAAATCGTAGGTGAAATAGAGGTCGATAATCCGGTTTTAAACTTTGTACAAGGCAAACACAAAAACGAAAATGTAAAAGCCGATACTACCGATTTTAGAGTAGTAATTAAAAAATTAATGCCTTTAACTATTAACCATTTTAATAT
>DATFTU010000335.1:0-3462 GCA_035261565.1 Bacteroidia bacterium | reverse complement strand
ACAAACATTTGTTCATGTACCAAAGCCGGCACAGGAGGGAATGCAACCGTTATATGTAAAGTTTTTAATACAGATAACAATAATGCGCCTGTTAATGGTGCTACTGTTTATGTAAAATATGGCCAAAGCACCCCCCCCAGTGCAAATAATACCGGTTATGATGACCATAAAGTGGCTGCTGCAAGCAGTAATTCGGTAACTTTTACCGGGCTTAAACAGGGCACTTATTATTTTTATGCCGAGGCTAATCCCGGGGCACCCAATGCAGTTTCAGGCGGAGCACCTTTTAGCCTTACACATGCCAACCGCAATGGCACCAGTACTGCAACCATAGGCGTAGCCTATTAGCCTATTCCGATGTTATTAGTGAGCTAATAGGTGTGCAAACCCCATTCTCGCAAGTATAGCATTGCAACTTATCTTTAAATACTGCCGGTTTATATACCGATTTACCTAACAACATACGTAAACACTCCTGTATACCTTCTATAATACTTGGGTGTGGGTGTATCATGTCAGCCAGTTCTCTAATACCCTGGTTTGTGTGCACTAAATAAGCAACCGCTTGTATGGCACTACTGGCATGCTCACCAACGGCACGCATGCCTAAAATGCGCATTCCATTATCGTTAGTTACCAGTATTTTAAAAAAACCTTTTGTTTTGCGCATGGCAATGGCACGGGCATTTGTACTATAATCTAACTTAACAACCTTAACCGGAATGTTTTTTTCGCGTACCTCTTGCTCGCTCATACCTACTGCTCCCACTTCGGGGTTTAAAAACATAATAGTAGAAATATTTTTATACGATATAGGTTTAATAGCCGGGCCAAACATACGCACCACTGCATGGCGCGCCTCACGCTCACCCACGCTAACCAACGCAATGCCACCGGTAACATCGCCCGCTACAAATATGTTAGGAATGTTTGTTTGCGTATCATCATGAAAAATAAAACCGCGCTCGGTAAGTTTTACTCCTGCATTTTCCAAGCCTATATTTTCAATATTAGGTACACGGCCTACAGCCACTAAAGCTTTATCAACTGTAATAATTTCGCGCTCGCCATCTTTATATAAAAGCTCGTATTCAACCTTTCCGTTTTTAATTTCCATGCGTTCCAAAGCCGAGTTATGGTGCACCACCACACCTTTAGCTTCCATATTATGAGTTACTGTTGCAGAAATATCCTCGTCTTCAAATGGAAGAATACGGTTAGCCTTATCTATAATATAAACTTTTGTTTTACCGAAATTAGAAAATATAGTGGCAAACTCGCAGCCAATAACCCCTGCACCTAACACTACCAGGCTTTCCGGAAAATCGAGGATGTTTTTAACACCATCGCTGGTTACAATAATTTTTTCATCAATAGGTATGTTGGGTAAATAACGCGGATGGCTTCCGGTAGCAATTAAAATGTTTTCGGTTTTTACCAAGTGTGTTGAGCCATCTTCTTTTTTTACCTCAACCGTATTTTTATCAATAATTTTAGCAAAGCCTTTTTCATAATGAAAAAGTTTAGAACCCAAAGCAGCCTCTAATAAACCCAAATGAAGGGTCATTTGGGTTTTACGTTCAAAAGCGGCCTCGCGCACATTGTTTGTAATAGCATCAAAAGGCACTTCGTAATCAGGAATGCTTTCGTGAATGGCCGAAACGCGCATAGAATGTTCCCAAAGTGTTTTAGAGGTAAGCACTCCATCATATATTCCTGCACCGCCTAAACGGTGTTTTTCTATAATTAAAACTTTCTTTTTAAAATCGAGAGCACGCATGGCTCCGGCATACCCGGCAGGCCCCCCGCCTATAACCACTAAATCGAATGTATTCATAAGTGAAAATTAGTTGCGCTAAATTACAGAATACAAATTAAATTTAATGAAGCGGTTCTGTATTTATCTCAACCACTCTACCGGGCTGTACATACGGAATTAGCCCTTGTTTTAAAAACATTATCTGTCCCTTTTGCCCTGCTATAAAAAGCGAAAAGCCTGTGCCCAATGAAAACTCGGCACTGCGGCGTATGGCATACACATGGCGACATAAAGGATAATCGTTGGTTTGTATATTACTTTGGTCGGGCATATAAGCAATTTTACTTCCGTTGGTTGAAACCGCCAGCGTTTTTACTGTAGTTAAAAATGCTTTAGAGATAGAATCATCTAAATCGCTAAGCCAGGCATAATCAAGTGCTCCTATTGTGTTTTTATTTTTCCCAATATGGTTAATTAACTCGGTTGTGTTTTTTAAAGCAAAACAATTTTTTCCGAAGGGTTTGCCTTGCAATATGGAGTCCTTTAAAAAGCGCGTTGTGCCTGAGTTTTCATTATCAAAAACCATGTTATAGCTTGTGTCTGCACCACTTATTATATTTTTTATTTTTTCGGTTGATATAACCGAATCTGTGCTGTTTACGGGTACAACAAAAGCCAAAGCACTTTTGGCCACACAAATTTGTGTGGGGTAAATGTTTTTTGCTTTAAATTGTTTTAATTCGTTTTCTGATAAACACCTTGAAATAACAATAACCTTGCAACTATCGTTATACAAGCCTTCTACGGCTTGTTTTTCGTTTACATATTGTACGTTAATTTTTGCATTGAAATAAATTTTCTCGAATGTATATGCCTGATTTTTTATGTGAAGCAACATACCTTCTTCACAAAAAACTTTTAGTTCGCCCGATGTTGGCGTGTTTGGCACATCGCTTGTTTTGGTACTTGTATTACACGAAATAAAAAACAGAATACTTAAAATAAATAAAATCTGTTTACTCATTTTCTTCTTGCTTCATTTTTTTGTATTGATTGTATTGCCTTACAGCCCTAAAACCGCCATACGCAATAAAAATAATGCCAAACCAAATTCTGTCGGGCTTCGGCAATCTTTCAATCAAAAAACCGGTACATAAAAAAACAAAGCCGCACCCTATAAAGAGTGCGGCCATTACAGTTCCTGTAATAAAAAATGCGCGTTGCATATTGTTATTGAAGTTTGAAAATAATAGGTACGTTAAAGTACACCCTTACCGGACGACCGTTTTGTTTACCTATATTCCACTTCGGCATAGCTTTAATAACTCGTATAGCCTCTTGGTCGCAAGCAGGGCCACCCGGTACGCCTTTTAAAACTTCAACGTTACTAATAGAGCCATCTGTTTCAACAACAAACTTAACAAAGCATTTACCCTGTATATTGGCCTCTTTCGCCATTTCAGGATAGTGTATGTTTTTCTGAATAAATTTCATCATCTCCATAGCTCCGCCCGGAAACTCAGGCATTTGCTCAACCACCGTAAAAATTTCAGGTGCTTTTTCTTCAACCGGCCCGGTGCCTGCATCGCTTGGTACGGCAATATCTTCACCTGTGCCCTCTTGAGTTGTTGTACCCACATTGGTTTCAGCCACTTTTTCTTGCGGTGGCGGTGGCTCATCTTCTACCGCGTCATCTTTAATAA
>DATFTU010000334.1:0-2643 GCA_035261565.1 Bacteroidia bacterium | reverse complement strand
TAATAGTTGGGGTAGAATTACTACAAGCACTGGCAGGCGCACTTACTGATACGGTTACAGGAATAAAGGGTGCCTGGCACCCCCTGTTTATATAAGTTGCAGTTCCGGAAGAATTAAAGTCAACACCGGCACCATCCTGAGCTGTGTGATTGCCCGATTGGTCAATAAGCAATACTTTATCATACGATACCGACTCTGAGCAACCGGCTGGAGATGAAAATGACACAGTTAATGTTCTGATACCCGAAGGTGTAGAGTAATTGGCAAAATGCCCGGCTGTATTTCCTGCTTTCTGAAAAATTACATAAATAGTGTCCGTTAAATTAGCAACCGAATTACCTGATGTACACATATCAGTTGATGTAATTACTAAAACGGTTGAATTTTTAGGTAATACTCCACCTGTTGGTTGTTTTAAATAACCACAATTAACAATTGTACTGTTTAATGTATTTACAAGCGGGGTTGTAATGGCAGTATTGGTTTCAATACCAAGCCAGGGGTTATTGGGCCATGTTATGGTTAAGTTAGAAACATTTAAAGCTGTGTTGCCAACAACAAAACTAAACATTTCGTTTTCGCCCTCGGTGGCTGTACCCGGGCATGGCGAGCCGTTACAAGCATCAACCAATATACTTTGAACATAAAAACACTGGGCTTTTACCGGCTGGTAACCAACCAGCAAAAAAAAGAAGATTAAACAATACAGTAAATTTTTTGAAACTAATGAAGAGTAATTTTTTTCCATTCCAAACTGTTATAATTAATATAATTACTTTGAAAGTGGTTAAGAAATTTTAATGCCAAACTTCTTTAGGATGTTCACTCAAGGGCTAAATTATAATAATCATTTTAATGTAACTGTTTAAAGATGTTATGTTATTGTAAACAATTATGTTGTTGATATTAAATAAGATACAATTCTAAAGAGTTGCCAAAAGCTTAACGTAAACAGAACATTGCCAGGGTATAATCTCTATAAATTTACATACGTTCTTTTTTTAAGTGGTAGTAGGATACCGCTCAAGGTTAAAGCGCATCTTTTGGGTTTCATGATTAACTCCCGACAGATGCGTTTTTTGTTTTACGGCGTTAATTTTTGTTAGATATAAAGCAGAAGTGATTAAATCTGTCTATATTTAATATCAAACACTTCAGCATGAAAAAAACAATTACGCTATTAGCTATTGTATTTTGTTTACATACCCAAGCGCAAACCTGGTTTGTAGTGCCCGATACCGCTTTTGTAACTTATTTACATACTATTGTACCGGGTGCCATGCAGGGCGACTCGTTAGATATTAGCAGCACCTTAGTTACCACCACCACACATACTATAAATGTTAGGGCAAAACATATTACAAACTTAAGTGGTATAGAATATTTTACTTCCTTAAAAAATTTAGATTGCTCGCAAAACACAATAACTGTTTTACCATCCCTGGCAAACTCTTTAATTAAGTTATGGTGTAGTAATAATGCCTTAACCAGCCTGCCGGTTTTGCCAACATTGCTTCAAATTTTATTTGCCGATACAAACCAGCTTAGCAGCATACCAACACCCTTGCCAAACGCCTTATATGACTTTGAGGTTGAACGTAACAATTTAACCACCTTACCCAGCGTATTGCCTAATAGCATTAAGTATTTAATTTGCGGATATAATTATTTAGATAGTTTGCCCAGTGTGTTGCCTTCATCACTTGTGTATTTATATTGTTACCACAACCAATTAACAAGCCTTCCGGCTCTTTTACCAAATTCTATAAAGTATTTATATTGCGAGTGGAATGGTATTGCAAGTTTACCCACCTTACCCACCTCGCTTTTATATTTTTACTGTTACGATAATCAAATTACCAACATGCCTGCGTTGCCAAGCTCAATTGTTTTATTAGGTTGCCAATATAACCGATTAACCTCTTTACCTGCACTACCAAATTCGCTTTTGCATTTATATTGTTTCGATAATCATATTACAAGTTTGCCAACCTTGCCAACATCACTCATAAATTTAGAATGTGATTATAATAATTTAACTGCTTTGCCTGCCTTGCCCGGTACATTAACAGATTTATATTGCAACAATAATAGCATCAGGTGTTTTCCAACTTTCCCTAATTCTATTGCATCAAATTCTTTTAATATATCTTATAACCCTTTTAATTGCTTGCCAAACTATATTGCTGCTATGGGGGTTGATACGGTAACATACCCTTTATGTGGTGTGGGTAATACAAACGGTTGTGCGGTTGTGGCGAGTATTAATCAGGTAACAGATGTAAATATTATGTTGAGGTTTACCCTAACCCGGTACAAACAAATTTTGTTGTAGAGAGTTCAACTACAGATAAGCAAACCCTGCAACTATTTGATGTAAATGGTAAACTTGTTTTAAGCCAAACCATAACTGGTAAAACAGCTGTAGATGCGAACAATTTAACCGACGGGGTTTACAACCTTAGCTTAATAAGCCCAAGTGGTGTTTTAAATAAACGTTTGGTTATTGTTAGGTAATTTACTTAGCCTTAACCTTAGCAGGTGTAAGGTTAATTTTAGGTTCTTGCTTTTTAAGCAGGCGTTGTATATTTTTTTTGTGGGTAATAATTAATAACGCTGCAACTGTAAACGAATACAGAATTA
>DATFTU010000333.1:0-2899 GCA_035261565.1 Bacteroidia bacterium | reverse complement strand
CTATTAAATACGATTTCGCTCTTTTTGGGCTTGGCGTGTTTGAAAAATTTAAATAAAAAGGGTTATTTTTTAGGCTCTATGGTAAAAGCTTCCCATGTACTTGCGTTATCGCGGCTTGCAATCAGCATAAACCCATTGCCTCCATCTACGCATACTACTTTACCCGAGGTTGCTTTTAGGTTGGTTTTAGAGCCTTCTGCCGCATCTAAAATATCAAATTGTTCCCATTCGCCTACTGCGGTTCTGTTAGCAATCAAATAATTTTGTTTCCCTCTATCATCCGAAACAAATCTTCCTGCAGCCGATTTTAAAGCCCATTTACCATTTCCCTGGTCAATTTTTTCAAAAACTGCTGCTTTTGTTGCATCAGCTTCGCTTGCAACCAATACTGAATCTGAATTTAAAACTACATACATATCATTGTATGCTTTTAAAATTATTTTTGAATTATCTACAGCTTGTTCTCCTTCCTTTGGTTGTTCAGCTGTACCACAAGCCATCATAAATAATAAAGAAATTAAAGCTATACTGATTTTGGTTTTCATATAATTTTTTTAATAGAATTAGTTTTTTTAATACGGGACAAAAGTATAAATTGATTTTTAACCGGCAATTATTATACGATATTTTTATGTAAACCAACATTTTAGCTTTTAATACCGATATAATATTGGTAACCATATAAAATGCAAAAAGACCGCCATACGGGCGGTCTTTTTTGCTTAATTATCCGGGTTTTAATTAACTTGGTTTTTTAACCAAAACTTCATCAACCATACCATAAGCTTTCGCTTCTTCAGCAATCATCCAATAATCGCGGTCGCTATCGGCCCAAACTTTTTCGTAAGGTTGCCCGCTGTGCAGCGCAATTATTTCGTATAGTTCTTTTTTAAGTTTGCCTATTTCTTTGGCTGTAATTTCAATATCTGATGCCTGGCCTTCAGCTCCGCCAAGTGGCTGGTGAATCATAACGCGTGCGTGTTTTAAGGCTGTACGCTTACCTTTTTCGCCGGCACACATAAGTACAGCACCCATTGATGCTGCCATACCGGTGCAAATAGTTGCCACATCGGGCTGAATGATTTGCATAGTATCGTAAATACCTAAACCCGCATAAACACTACCACCAGGCGAGTTTAAATAAATCTGAATATCTTTTTTAGCATCAACCGACTCTAAGAAAAGTAACTGAGCTTGCACTATATTAGCAACCTGGTCGTTAATACCGGTGCCTAAAAAGATAATTCTGTCCATCATTAAACGAGAGAAAACATCCATTTGAGCTACATTTAGCGAACGCTCTTCTATAATGTATGGTGTCATTGATGATCGAAACGCAGATTGATACTTGTCATACGTTAAGCTACTAATGCCCTGATGCTTTGTAGCATATTTTTTAAATTCATTGTTATCGAATAGCATAATTAATTTTTTTAAATTGGTTAAGACAAATGTAATAGTTGAAATTTCATTGCCAAAAACAAAGCCAAAATGATATGAACAGAGTTATTAGGTTATTTTGGCAAACAAACTGACAGTTTGAGTGTTTATAGCGACAATAATTTAAACACCTTTTTATGCCCAAAAACGGTATTAATTATAAATGAAGTATATTTTTACAATTTTAAAATTATTTTGTTTCTTTGCCTGTTAAGTAAAGTACCAAAATATGACTAAATTATTTAAAATAGCCCCTTTTGCCGTTTTTACGCTGGGTGTGCTAATTACAACTTCTTGTGGTGGTGGCGATAAAAAAAAGACTGATAATGCGGAAGAAATACAAGAAGATACGTCAAAAGCAGTATCAGCCGGGGTTTTAAATATTGGTGGCGAAATGTTCAGTATTCCGTCTCCTTTACAAACTGCCATGCTTATACAAAGCGCAGGTGCCGGTTACGACAAAGCTATACTTAACTCAAAAGAAAATCTGGCTCAATACGCAACCGATTACTCTAAAGCATTAAACTTGGGTATTTATGGTGCCGATTTAGGTTATGTAAGTATGTATAGCAAAACGCAGGATGCTTTGGCATACCTTACCTCGGTTAAAAAATTATCGGATGAATTAGGTTTATCAAGCGCTTTTGGCGCTCAAACCATGAAACGTTTTCAGGAAAACATGTCGAACAAAGATTCGATGATGGTATTAGTTGGGCTTGCTTACCGTGAGGGTGATGCCTTTTTAAAAGAAAACAAACGTAACGATATTAGCGGTTTAATTTTAGTTGGCGGGTGGATTGAAAGTTTAAACTTTGCCATTAGTGTAAATAAAACCAAAAGCAACGAAGATATTAAGCGCCGTATTGCCGACCAAAAGAGAGCATTAAACAGCATTATAAAACTTTTATCTCAGTACGAAAGTAAACCTGAATATGTAGGTTTAATTGATGAATTAAAAGATTTAAGCAAAGTGTATGATACGATAGAATACAAATTTGTATCAGAAAAATCAGAAACAGATGCTGCTACAAAAACTACCACTATTAACAGCCACACAGAAGTTAACATTACTAAAGAACAGTTGGATTTAATTACCGCAAAAGTAGAATCTATCCGTAAAAAAATTGTAACCCCTGTAAAAGCTTAATTTATAAGAAAAACATATTACATGAAAAAGATTTTAGCAAGCACCTTATTAGCAGCCTTATTTTTAGTAGGAAACCCGTTTAAAGCAACTGCACAGTGCGATACTATTGCCAGTGTTTGTGCCAAGCATATTATATCGAGCTTTATATCGGATGGGCAACAATACCGCTCACTACTGTTAAACCCGGATGAAACAGCCGAATTTAAAACAACTTTTTTTGGTGAAACAGTTTATCGTATTGCGGCTTGCAGTGGTTTAACTGATGGCAATTTGATTTTTAATGTTTACGACCAAGACCGTAACGTTATTTTT
>DATFTU010000332.1:0-2448 GCA_035261565.1 Bacteroidia bacterium | reverse complement strand
TTTTTTAGTAGCTTGTTGGTTACCTGCAGTTACAGTGTAGTAATAAACACCAGAGCTTAAGTTGCTGGCATCAAAATTAACTGTGTTTTCGCCAACGTTACCGCTAACTTTTTTACTGAATACTAAGTTACCAATTGCATTATAAACTTTAACATCCAGATTTTTGTTTTCAGTTAAAGTTACAGAAATTGTAGTGTTATTGTTAAACGGATTAGGGTAATTACCAATTGCAGATTCAAATACACTATTTTGTTTAATACTTACAGTACATGGTACTAAACCGGTATTTATGGGAGCAGTAGTAGAAAAATCAGTAGCAGGGTTAAACGTACCACAATTGGTAAGCATATAGTGGCCTTGGCTACTGGCATCATAAGTTGTTTGTCCTGTAGTTGATACAACCACATCACCCACAGTATAAACTGCAGGCACTACCCAATTAGTACCATCAAAATAAGATATATCAGATAAATAAGGATAGAAACAAGTTCCGGTACCATTTGTAACATTTATAGTGGCGCTAACTTTACCCGAAGTAACATCATAGGCTTTCATTAAAATATCAGGTTGAATATTGTAAACCTGGCCAGTGAATAATGTGTCAGAATCAGCCCAGCCGTAAAATATTTTAGTACCATCTTGAGAACGGCTAACAGTAATGTGCGAAGTAACACTTAAAGGCATGCTTCCACCCATTGGGCTATGCAATGAAGTTGAATCAATTGTTTGATTTCCACAGGCGGCAGTTATAATAGAGTCAACCATCATGGTTGACCAGCAAGTTCCATCCGTCATAAAGTCCCATATAATTGGGTGGTAGTTAACGTAATCATACTGATAAATAGGAGAAAAAATACCTAATGAGTCAATATTTGCAGGAGCTCCACCGGGCCCGGGTAAAGAAGTACTTTGATCAACACAAGTAACAAAGTGTAGCACGTTATTAACATCAACTGTTAAATCGGCACCATGAAGAAGCTCATCAAAAGTATAAAAACGTTTGTTTCCAATCAGTTCGCCAACGTTTTTTTCAACCTCAGGGTGATTAGTCATCCAATCATAACCGGCTAATTTTTGGGTCCAGGTATTACCACCATCAGTTGTTTGGTAAAGTATGGGAGTCATCGCAGAGTCAGATTTGTTTCCATAAACGGTGCTTAATACACCTAAAAATATAACATAACCATGTAATCCATCGGGGCCAAAAGCTATACGGGGCTCCCTAAGCTGATAGCCAAGAGACCCCTTATGAACAGATGGGGTTAGAGAAGTGGAATCAATAGTCCAATTAACAGCATTGCCGGCACCATTTAAAACAGCTTTAACAAAAACACCTTTGTAAAGTGGATTACAATTAGAGCAAGTAACCGAATGGTCTCCTACAGAGCCAATAGAAACAACTGTTTTACCATCCGGTAAAGCTTGTACATCATTTGACGGCGTACCTTCATATACTAATGCTTGAACGTTGTGTCCAAATTTACCTGGTGCAGCGGCATACATAGAATCGCCCGCCGGAAGAACTGTATGTGTTACAGCACTTTTACTCCATAATGGTTTTGCCGTATATGCTGTACCGGTCCAATTTGTATTATCGGTTACAACTCCATAAGCTATTGCAAGAGCTTTGTGGTAATCTGTATTGCCTAAAGGATTTAAAAAAGTACCACTGGGGTAACGTGCGTGGTTAGTGGAAGAATCGCGATACAAAAGGATAGAATCTTTAACAAGTGTAGTCGCATTTATAACAGTTGCTTGCATAAAACCGCTTGTTGTGGTAAGCGTCCATGTTTTAGAGCCACGTTGTGTCCAAACTAATGAGTTTAAATCTTGGTTATAGGATAAACAATTTTGTGCTGATGTATTTAACCCTCCGCCTGTACCAAAACAATTCCAAGAAGTTGTAAGAGAAATTGAATAAGGGCAAGATGCTGAAACAGATTGATTTTTTTTAGATGTAAGGCCTTTTCCCATTATAGGTTGGGGCTCGGTAAGTATTTTATTTTTTGTACCAATAGCGCTTTTTTGCAAATACTTTGGGTTAACTGCTTTTTTAGCTATATTTTGAGTAAAACTCGTAACGCTAACTACTAAAGCTGTAACTAATAATAGTGTTTTTTTCATGATTTCTCTGTTTTTTATTAAACATTAAGTAAACTGTACAAACAAATTTACTTTAAAACAGAGGCTTTTCCTTATGGTGCGTAAGCTATTGACTAATAGGTATTTATATTTTCATATGGTCTGCCCATGTAGTAAATACAAGGGCTTTGAAGGTGAGCGTATCTTCCTTAAAATCAGCTGTATTTTTTAAGTGGTGGTACTTTTTTGTTAAGCGGTCGGTTTTAACAAAAAAACGGCTGGCAAAAAATGGTTTTAATTTACCTGAATGCAATAAATCAGCTTTTTTTTCTATCAATTCGCCTAACCATTTATTGTGTGGAGTAA
>DATFTU010000331.1:0-5071 GCA_035261565.1 Bacteroidia bacterium | reverse complement strand
ATTTTTAGTATTATTTTTAATTAGCAAAAAGCTCTGCCCCGGCGGGGCTTTTTTTCTTTTGTCTAAAAAAACGGAATTATGACGAAAATCATGTATTTAAAAAAAAGCTCAATAAAATAAGGGTTTCCCGGCTTTTTTTTGGGACCTATTTATTACTTTTTTAAGCAGTTTTTAAAAATTGGGCGAAATATGCTTTACAGTTTTTGCATCTTTTTGTAAATTAGTTAAGCAAAAACTGTTTGATTTGATGTAAGATTTTTGCGGTTTTTGTATTTTTTGTAAAAAAAAAATGGTATATTTTTATAGGATAAGGAAGGATGTTAAAGTTAATGGGTAACGTATGGGGAAAAATTATTTTTTAAAAAGCTTATTATTACTTAGTTTCTGGTTGGTTGCCGGTGCAACACATGCGCAGGTTGCTTACGGTGCGCAGGGCGTGTATAGTTTGCGTTTGGTTGTACCCACTTACACAGGCAATGCCATACAAATAAGGCGCACCTGCGATAATGCTACTACTGATGTTGGTTTTAGTTGTGGCGCTTTAAACACAAACACCATTGATAGGTTTGTGCAGGCATCGAACCCGTTGAGTACATTAACCTCATCATCGGCGGCAGCATTTAGTTTGCGAAAATTGAGTTGTGTATATGCAGGCAATGCAGTAAACGTGCGCCGCAGTTGCGATAATGCCACACAGGATATTGGTTTTACAACATCGGGTGATTTTGATACTACAAGCCTTCAAAAATTTGTATTTAAGAGTAGTCCGTTAAGTGCTATAAGTTCGTCGGCAGCGGGTGCTTACAGCTTACGAAAACTTTATTGCAGTTATGCAGGTAATGCTATTAACGTACGCCGCAGCATCGATAATACTACGCAGGATATTGGTTTTACATCTACAGGAGATTTAGATACAGCCACCTTAAAAACATTTGTAGGTACAGGTGGTACCCGTGTTGGGTATATTACCAAATGGTACGACCAAAGCGGAAACGGAAATAATGCCGTACAGGCAACTGCTGCTAACCAGCCGCAAATAATGACAGGTGGCAAGGTTAACAGGCAAAACAGCATACCTACTATGGTATTTGATGGTTCGACAAGTTACTTTACCATTCCGTATGCGGCAACCACTATGAGTTTTACAAATGCATCGACCTGCAATGCCGTATTAGCCAGAACTGCAGCAGCGGGAGGAACTTGTGATGCCGTTTTTTGTCAGCAATATACCGGTGGAAATATTTCTACGGCATTATCGTGGAACAGTTTGCCGGCACCGGGCACTACACTGGCATATGGATACTATCCGCCGGGTTGGCAAAATGCTGAGCTGCCAACTGATGTTACCATTAATACAGATAACATAATTACGGGCACCATACTATCTGGCGCGGCAAATACAACGGCTATTAATTTGTATCAGAATGGAACCTTACAAGCCGCCATGACAAACCAAACTACAGTTGGTACAGAAAGCGGTTTAGCATTTAATATTGGAAAAAGATGGGATTTAGCAAATTATGCACCTATAAATTTACAAGAGCTGATTGTGTTTACATCGGTACTATCAACTACCGACAGGCAGTACTTAGAGTTTAGCCAATCGGCTTATTACAGCATAAGCGGGCCGCCCAGTTTAAGCGCCATACCTGTTGCTGCACCAAGTGCGTATATTACCAAATGGTACGACCAGAGCGGAAACACACGAGATGCATCGCAAGCAACAACCACAGCACAACCGCGTATTATGAACGCCGGTGTTATTGACAGGCAAAATAATTTACCGGCCATTTATTTTGGCGGTTTAGCTTACAGCTTAAGCACAGCCGCTTTTAAAACATATACAGCTGCTGCTTGCTTTAATGGGGTGGCCAGGGTAAATACCGATTTAACCTACAACACCATTGTAAACAAAACCGGAACCGGGTCGGGGATTAACTATCCGGGCCCGTTAGATTTTTATAATAACCAATTTTTAGCCGGTAACGGTACATCGGGTTCGTATACGGCATGCACCATGTCGCAAACATTTAATGCAGCCACCACAACCAGTTTAGGCATATGGAGTTATCAATCGAACGGAACCAGTAACAATGGTATGAATGCCTGGTACAACAGCACGCAGGTGCTTACCAATGCAAAGGCTAATTTTTTTGGCGACAACACAACGCCTTTATACCTGGGCAGCCGGGCTGATGGTGTAACAGGGTTGAATGGGTGGTTATCGGAAGTGATAACGTTTAATACCATACCATCTACAACCGACCGCGCTTATTTAGAATATACACAAGGTTTGTATTACGGAGTTAGCGGGCCCACACTGGGCACACTGCCGGCATCGCCTGCCAACGCATACATTACCAAATGGTACGACCAAAGCGGCAACGGAAATAATTTAACGCAAGCAACTACGGGCAATCAGCCACGTATTGTAAATGCGGGCGTAATTGATGTACAAAACAGTTTGCCCAGCATACACTTTGATGGTGCAGCCACTTACCTAACAGGCAATGCTTTTACAACTGCTTTTAATAATACTGTGGGCGGCACGCTAAATGCCATAGCAGCCAACAACGGAGCATCGGCCTGGCAAGGGCTTGCGCAACAGGGCAGAACCGGCGCAACCTGGTGGGGTATATGGGACAGTAATACGGGCAAGTACACAGGCGGGTTTGCCAGCGGGCCGGGCAATTTAATTTCTACGGTTAACTCATCGGTGTTTGAATCAACTACATTAATACAATTGCCGGCCACCTCAACAACTTTATATGGTAACGGAACCTCTGTTTCAACATCCGCATCGGTGGTTAATGCATCAAACGCATTGTCGTTTTACGTTGGGTATGCTGATAATGCTTCGGAGTATTGGAACGGGTATGCATCAGAAGTTACCGTATTTGCAACAGGGTTAAACACTACACGCCGCACATTGTTAGAAACCAACCAGGGTTCATATTTTGGATTAACGCCCAGTAACAGCAAATACACCTCGGCAAGTGGCTATAATTTATATGTAAGTGGCGTAGGTAGAACAAGCGCGACGGATAGCGTGGCCGACTCACGTCAATCGGTTGGCATGGGCCTGATTGTGGGAACCACAGGTACTGATTATTTAAAAGATAACGGCGATTATATAACCATTGGCACAACCTGCCCCACAGCTGCGGTAACCACCTCGCTTAATATGCCTGTTGGCGCAACAGCAGGTTATGAGCGCTGGACGAACGATTGGTACCTGAACAAAACCGATGTAAATACAAATGGCGGCACGGTAAAAATATTTTTTGATTTCAGCGATTACGGAGTTAGCGGCACACCGGCCAATGCAAGTAATTACCAGCTATGGGGCAGGGCAAGCACTGCGGCTAATTTTACCGTAGTGCCAACCACAGGTGTTGCCATATCGGGCGACAGAGTAGTGTTTACTTTAGATGCCAACAGCTTAGGCTCAACAGGTTATTACACTATTGGTACGGTTGATTACCAGAACAGCCCGCTGCCGATAGAGCTGTTAAGCTTTACCGCCGTGCCCGACGAAGATAAAGTAAACATAGCCTGGGAAACGATAACCGAAACCAACAACGCATACTTTACCGTAGAGAAAAGTAAAGACGGTATAAACTTTACCAAAGTAATTGATGTGCCCGGCGCGGGCAACAGCACTACCTACAGAAATTATGCGGAGGTTGATTACCAGCCATACGATGGCACATCGTACTACCGGTTGAAACAAACCGATAACAATGGCGCGTATAAATATTTTACGATGGTGCCGGTAAACTTTAAGGCACGTAAAAACATATTGGTGTACCCTAACCCGATAACAAATGCGAACGACCTGCATGTAAAAGTAAGCGGGTTTGAAAACCAGGAGGTAACGGTTGTGCTGAGAGATGTGCAAGGCAGGGAGTTTATAACCAAAGTATTTTTAACGATGGAGGGCAATGATATATTTGTGGTTGAAGAAACCAAAACGCTGCAGCCCGGTACTTACATTGTAACGGCATCCACTAACGATAAAATATTTAATTACAAGTTGGTTGTTAGGTAAGTTATAAGTTAAGAGTTATAATTTATAAGTGGGTGGATTAAAGATTTCTTTCTGTAGTTGAAATAACCGGTAAGTAAAATTATACTAAGGCCTATTTTTTTGCGTTGTGCTTATGAGTCCGTTTATATGAGAGCCCGCAAATTTATTTTAAGCGTTTTATTGTTAGTGATACTTGGTTTTTGTTGTTACAATTACTGGCCTCCTTTAAAAATTTTTTTGTTTGGTAATGGTGGCGACCCGGTGAAACAATATGTGTTTAAATACCCGCCAGGGCTGGTAACCAATACTATAATAAGGTTTAAGCAAAACAACAAACAATATTGTCCGCCAAATGAAAAAGAAGTTGTGAATTACGAAAATCGTATAACTGCTACCGATGCCTATTTTAAATTATACAACAATCGTTTATACTATCATATATGGGTGGTGTTAGAGGGAGATTCAGCTACAAGAAATAATTGCTGGTTAATTTTTGGAGGTGTATCTGAAACACCTGACTGGAAAGATGCTGACAAAATAAATTACATGTCAACCATAAGGCGTAATAAAACCTTACAGGAGTTTAATGATTTTTTTATATCGAAACTTTCTTTTTAACTCTCGCTATTATTTTACTATAAAAGCATAACCGTTTAATCGGAAAAAGCAGCCGTTTAAAAAAAATGTGCTGCCGTTTAAAAATGTAAGCTGTTTTTATTATAAGGCAATTGTAGTTTTACAACAATAAAAAACAGTTTATGAAAAAAATTTACGCTCTTACACTTATGGCGGGCTTAGCAAGCATAAGCGTTTTTAGTCAAACATCGGGTTACACTACATACATGGTTTCGGTGCCGGGGGCAACCATAACAACTTCGTGCATACGAAACGAGAGTTCGTTTGTAATTGATAACACAGGCAACAAATGGATTGGCTTTAATTACGGAAATGCCAACTCGTTTCAGCTAATACGCTTTAACGGCACACAGTGGGATACGTTTCCGGCATTTAATGCTTTATCGCCCACCAACAAAGTAAATG
>DATFTU010000330.1:0-2986 GCA_035261565.1 Bacteroidia bacterium | reverse complement strand
AACGCTTTAAAGAAATAAACGTGCAGTGGATTACACGATCATATGTAATGGAAGAAGAAGATATTAAAACTGTTGAAGACCCTGAAGGATATATTTTAAAAGGTGGCGGTAAAATATTTATTGCACTTTATAAAGACTATGCTGTAGGAACTTGTGCATACTTAAATTTAGGTAATGGTGAGTACGAAATGATTAAAATGGCAGTTGATGAAAATTACCGAGGCTTAAAAATTGGGAAACAAATTGGTAAAATTTCTGTTCAAAAAATAAAGGAACTAAAGCCTAAAAAAATTATTTTATTCTCAAACCGTAAAGGTTCAGCTAAAGCAATTGAAATGTACCATAAACTTGGTTTTGTTGAAGTTCCATTGGGTACATCTGAGTTTACTCGTGCTGATATTAGAATGGAAATCGTTTTATAAAACAAACGGTATTAAAATCAGCCTAAAGCAAGTTTTTTAAAGATAGCTTAAAGCTACGAACAAAAAAAGCGCATAATTAATGCGCTTTTTTCCAGTGGTACCTCCAGGAATCGAACCAGGGACACAAGGATTTTCAGTCCTTTGCTCTACCAACTGAGCTAAGGTACCAACTCTTTTGGGAGCGCAAACATACTAATTTTATTTATTTGCGTCAAATTTTTTTTTGTTAGTATTTATTCAATAATATAATTATTTCCTAACATGTTATTTTTCAGGCTAAATATAGCTTTGTACCCATGAATCTAATAATCGATTTAGGCAATACACAAACCAAGGCAGGTATTTTTTCAGGCAGAGAGCTTATCAAAAAACTAACTTTTGACAAAAATGCGACTTTTGATATAAAAAAAATTCTGGTTGAATTTCCCGATATAAAACACAGTATCGTTAGCTCTGTTATCAATCATAATAAAGATATTATAAATACGTTACAAAATAAAACACACTGTTTAAGTTTTGATATAAATACTAACCTGTTTTTTAAAATATTGTATAAAACACCCGAAACACTGGGAAAAGATAGAATTGCAGCCGTAGCCGGAGCTGTTGCATTATATCCTAAAAAACCATTATTAGTAATTGATGCTGGCACGTGTATTAAGTACAATTTAATTACAGAAAATGCTGAATTTATTGGCGGTGCCATATCTCCGGGTATTGATATGCGCTTTAAAGCATTAAGTGTTTTTACAGATAGGTTACCACATTTACAGTTTGAACACAATTTTAATGAAATTGTTGGGGCCTCAACCAAAAGTTCTATTTTAAGTGGGGTACAGCAGGGTGCTTTATATGAAATAGAAGGCTACATAAAATACTTTAAGGAAAAACACAAAAACGGAATTATTGTTGCTACAGGCGGAAACCTTTCTTTTTTGGTTGATGGCTTAAAAAATAGCATATTTGCGGCGCCTGATTTAATTTTAAGCGGACTGAATGAAATTTTGCTCTATCATCATAAAAACTAAGTTTTTTTTAGTCGCGTTTATTGTTCTGCTTTTTTCGTTCTCTGTTCAAGCGCAAACTTCTACATCTTCACCTTATTCAAGGTTTGGAATAGGTAAGGTAGAATATTCGGGGTTTGCGTCTAATACAGCTTTAGGGGGCTGTTATACGGCTTACCAAAACGATACTTTAATTCCCCTATTTATTAATCAGGGAAACCCGGCCTCGTACTCTACCAACCGAATTACAACATTTGAAATTGGCGGGCGAGCCAGCAATACAAATTTTATAAGTGATGATGGGAGTGTAAAAAAAACCAACTCGGGCTTTAATTATATTTCATTTGCTGTACCTATTAAACGAAATATGGGCTTAGCTTTTGGCTTATTGCCTTTTTCTAACGTTGGTTATAACTCAACCACATATGCTAATGTTGATAGCGTTGGACAGATACAATATAATTATCAGGGAAATGGGGGTATAAATCAGGCATTTGCCGGTTTTGCCATCAGGCCTTTCGAAAAAAGTTTGCGAGGTTTTTACAGGTCAAATCAATACAAAGCACTAACAGACAGCGGAGAGCATAAAGTAATTCGCAATAAAAGGTTTTGGTTGCGCGCGCTTTCTTCTTTATCATTAGGTACCAATATTAATTTTTTATACGGTACTATTGATTATTATTCGTACGCCAACTACCCATATAACTATGGTACAGTATTTAATACCAAGCAATATACCGAAACAATTGTGCACGATGTATATTTTCAAGGTGGTGCACAAATGGCTTTTGATATAGATTCAATAGGCAAACACAACTTAAAAAATAACCTAAAAATTATTTTAGGTTATTCTATCTCTCTTCCTAAAAAAGTATCAGCAACTCAAACCGAAGTTGGATATACCTTCTCATCTCAGGCAAATGGTATTGAACAGCCCTTTGATACTTTTTCGTATAAACCTTCATATAAGGGAGCCATTTACATTCCGCTTATGCATAGTGTAGGCCTTGGTTTTAAAAGCGGAGATAAACTTACTGTTTTGTTTGATGGTGGTTTTCAGCAATGGAGTAAGTACTCTTTTTTTGGTGATAATCAAAAATTGCGTGATTTATATAAAGCCTCTGTTGGCCTTCAATATTTACCCAATAGGGCTGCCATTGGTAGTATGGCGTATATAAAACGTATTAATTATCGTATAGGCGCACGTTACAATACCGGTTACTTGGTTTTAAATAATAAATCTTTATCAGAGTATGCTTTTAGTGCCGGGGTTGGTTTACCGGCTGGTGGTGGCAGGTATAAATTATTTACCATGCTAAATATTTCGGCAGAATATGGGGTTTACGGAACTACACAAAATCAACTAATACAGGAAAAATATATCCGGTTTGTGTTAGGACTAACCTTTAACGATAGATGGTTTATTAAAA
The DNA here is from genome assembly GCA_035261565.1 of Bacteroidia bacterium. Lineage (GTDB taxonomy): Bacteria > Bacteroidota > Bacteroidia > B-17B0 > Aurantibacillaceae > PALSA-968. The sequence continues at coordinate 130 of DATFTU010000330.1, read as the reverse complement.
CTAGATACGATTAATGTTTTTAGTAAAAAAAACAATACAAGGGTACCTTTCTTTTTTGGCCGTTCTTTTTGTTTTATCTGCTTGTCAGAACAACACAAAAGAAATTGATGAAATCACAAAAAAAGAAGCC
>DATFTU010000329.1:0-3889 GCA_035261565.1 Bacteroidia bacterium | reverse complement strand
GGTAAAGTATATAATATCTCCTTCCCGGGTAATTCGCTCTTGCATAATAACACAATCACTTCCGTCGGGCACCATGGCTCCGGTAAAAATCCGTACCGCTTCTCCTTCTTTTAAGTCAATATTGGCACTATCGCCCGCTTTTATTTCTGCAACAACTTGCCAACTTTTGTTTTCTAAGTACCTAACCGCGTACCCATCCACGTTAGATTGATTAAACGGAGGCAAATCTATCGGAGCAAAAATATCCTCTGCCAACCTATATCCCAAAGCATCGGCAAGCGGCACAGTAGTTTTTTTAGTGAGTGCAGTAACGTGCTGTGTTATTTTTTGTTTGGCTTGTTCTACGCTAATCATTAAATAAAAATAAGTTTAAAAGCCGCAAACAAAAGTACTGCTGCCAGTACATTGCGCAATGTTGTGTTGGTAGCTTTTTTGCTGCCCCAAAAAGCGCCTAAAAAACCGCCAACCAGGGCAACGGCAACCCACAAAAAAACCTGACTGGGTAAGTTAATTTGCTGTTTAAACAAACCAATCATGCCGGCAATAGAGTTTACTACAATAAATAAAGCCGATACGGCCGATGTTTCTTTTAAATTGCCCCAGTTAAAAAGTAAAATTATCGGGCTTAAAATAATGCCGCCCCCAATGCCAATCATCCCGCTTAAAAAACCCAGCGCTGCTCCAATAATTAGTCCTGTTACAAGGGGCACTTGTTTTATTTCATCGTTTTCTTTTTTTGTAAAAACACCCACAATTCTTAGTATGGCAATTAGCAGGCAAAAACCTAAAATGCGTTTGTACCAGGTGGGGTCTAATACAATAAACGAGCCTGCATATGCCATAGGCACCGATAAAATAGCAAAGGGGTAAAACAAGCGCCATTTAAAATATCCGCTTTTGTAATAGTGATAATAAGAAACCGAGGCCACAAAAATATTTAATAGCAAAGCCGATGGTTTAATTAACGAAGTGCTAATGCCCAGTAATGTTAGCATGGCAATATAGCCACTGGCGCCACCGTGCCCCACCGTAGCGTAAAAAAATGCCACTATAAAAAGCAGAAATAAAATTAAAGGTAAATTGTTCATTTTTTATACGTACCAAATTTAGAAAATAATTTAGGCCCAGGCCTGCCGGATATATATTAACTTTAAGCCTGTAAAATGGCCGAAACCCAATTATACGATACCTTTGGGCGCATACATAATTACCTGCGCATTTCGCTTACCGATGCCTGCAACCTGCGTTGTGCATACTGCATGCCTAACGAAAAAATTTTGGTTACCCCCAATGCCAAATTAATGCAGGCCGATGAAATTTTTAACATTGCCAATATCTTTGTAAAATTAGGCGTTAAAAAAATAAGGCTTACAGGTGGCGAGCCGCTTATGCGTAAAGATGCCGCGCAAATTATGCTGCAGCTTGCCAAACTGCCGGCCGAACTTACCATTTCTACCAACGCTGTTTTAGCCCACGAGTTTATTGATGTGTTTAAACAAGCCAACATTAAAAACATAAACGTAAGTTTAGATACGCTTAATGCCGACGAATTTCAGGTTATTACCAAACGTGGTGATTTTCAGAAAATAATAAACAATATTAATTTATTACTTACTAACAAGTTTACTGTTAAAGTAAACATGGTGGTAATAAAAGGAGTAAACGAGCATGCCATTTTAGATTTTATTGAATGGACAAAAAATTTTCCGCTCGATATTCGTTTTATTGAGTTTATGCCTTTTGAGGGTAATGATTGGTTACGTCCCAAAGTTTTTTCGTATCGGCAAATGCTGGATATAATTGCCATGCAATACGAGTTTAACAAAATTGCTGATGAACCAAACGATACTGCAAAAAAATACCGCGTAAAAAATCACCTGGGTACTTTTGGTTTTATTACCACAGTTACCGAACCGTTTTGTAACTCTTGCAACCGACTGCGTTTAACTGCTGATGGTAAAATGAAAAATTGTTTATTCTCTCAAACCGAAACCGATATACTTTCTGCCCTGCGAAACGGAAATAACATAGAACCTTTAATTCTCTCTTGTTTGCACGATAAAAAAGAAGCCCTCGGCGGCCGTTTCGATTTTGAAAACATCGAAAACCGTAGCATGATTAAAATTGGAGGATAAAACATTTTCTTTTTAGTACTTTTATAACAATTTTATAAATTTTATTGGTTCTATTACACGGCAAGCAATTGCTGAAAATTGTTAAATAAAACAATGCTTTTTGTTTTATACCCTAAATACCCTAATTTTAACTTTACTAATACAAATAGTATGGCAGCATTAAAACTTACCTTAGTTTTTATTTTATTATCTTTTTTCGGTATCTCACAAGATACTATTAAGAGGCCTGTTTTTTCAAAACAACTAAAAAGTGGGCCTGTTAAATTTAGCCCACCAGTGCGCAAAGCGCCCCAACAAGCTCAGGAGCCTCAAAAAACGGAAGAAACACAAATGGTGCAAGAACCTCAAAAACCTGAAGAGGTAAGGCCTGTAGAAGAACCTAAAAAAACGGAAGAGGCAAAGCCTGTAGAAGAGCTTAAAAAAAACGAAGAAGTAAAAACGGTAGAAGAACCTGCAAGGCCTAAAGAAATAAGAGCAGCAGAAGAATTTAAAAAACCTAAAACGTTTTAAATAATTCGATAATATTTTTCTTCTTACAACGCCCCCTTTTTAATTTCATCCACTAAGCTTGGGTCAAGCAGGGTGCTGGTATCGCCCAGGTTGTTGGTATCACCTTCGGCAATTTTGCGCAATATGCGGCGCATAATTTTACCCGAACGTGTTTTAGGCAAGCCGCTAACAAATTGTATTTTATCGGGTTTGGCAATAGCGCCAATCATAGTGGTTACACTGTGTAAAATTTCTTTGCGTGTTTCGTCATGATTATGATGGCCATCAACAATAACATAAGCATAAATGCCTTGTCCTTTAATGTCGTGTGGATAACCTACAATGGCGCTTTCAATAACACCACTATGCGTATTAATTGCGTTTTCTAACTCTGCTGTGCCAATGCGGTGCCCGCTTACATTCAGCACATCATCCACACGGCCTGTAATTCGGTAATTGCCTTGTTCATCGCGCAAACAACCATCACCGGTAAAGTATAAATTTTTGTAGGTCGAAAAATAAGTTTGCCGGCAACGCTCGTGGTCGTTATATGTTGTTCGTATAATTCCCGGCCACGGAAATTTTATGCAAAGATTGCCACTTACATTATTGCCTTCAATTATTTTGCCGTTCTCATCCACCAAACAAGGTTGCACGCCCGGCAAAGGCAAAGTTGCAAACGATGGCTTTTGTGGCGTAACACCCGCCAGGTTCGAAATTAAAATACCACCTGTTTCGGTTTGCCACCAAGTATCAACCACGGGGCATTTTTCTTTCCCAATGTTTTTGTGGTACCAGTGCCAGGCTTCTTCATTTATAGGCTCGCCAACCGAGCCTAATACTTTTAATGAGGTTAGTTTGTATTTGTTTACCAAATCCAGTCCAAAACCCATCAGGCTGCGTATGGCTGTGGGCGCGGTGTACAAAATATCTACATGGTATTTATCTACTACATCCCAAAAACGGCCTGCATCGGGGTAAGTGGGTACACCCTCAAACATAAGGCTGGTGGCCCCTGCGCTAAGCGGACCATACACTATATAACTGTGCCCGGTAATCCACCCAATATCGGCCGTACAAAAATGTACTTGTCCTGGTTTGTATTGAAACACGTTTACAAACGTATAATTTGTCCATACCATGTAACCGGCGCAAGTATGCACCACGCCTTTTGGTTTTCCGGTTGAGCCTGATGTGTATAGTATAAACAACATGTCTTCAGCATCCATTTCTTCTGCCGGGCAATCGGGGTTTCCCTGTGCTTC
>DATFTU010000328.1:0-3175 GCA_035261565.1 Bacteroidia bacterium | reverse complement strand
CAAGGAGCAAAAATGAGTATCTTGAGAAAATAAATCGGGGGCGTGGAGATGGAGCCCCTCCGTGGCATACAATTGATACATTTAATGATTTTGAAAAATTATCCGTTTGAACATGTTATTAAGTGTTTGTATACCAACGTATAATGGAGGTAAGTATATTGAAGATTGTTTGAAATCTGTTAGCGAACAAACATATAATGATTTTGAAATTATAATTTGCGATGATTGTTCTACCGATAATACGGTAAATATTATAAGAAAATTTCAGGAAAAGGATAAAAGAATAAAACTGTTTGAAAATAAAAAAAATTTAGGTTTAGTTGGTAATTGGAATCGATGCATTGAATTAGCAAATGGGGAGTGGATAAAATATGTATTTCAAGATGACTTTGTTTCTAAAAATTGTTTGCAAATGGTGTTGCAGGCAGACGACAAAAAATCTCAAATGATTGTTTGCGAAAGAGAATATGTTTTTGAAGAAGGAATTGATTCGGTGATAAAAGAACTTTATGATAAATCACCAAAATTATATCAGTTTTTAGGAAATAATGAAGTGAAATATGTTTCTGCAAAAAATTTGGCTTTATTAATTAGAAAATACTTTCCCTCTAATTTTATTGGTGAACCAACGTCTATTATGTTTAAAAAATCGGTTGTTAATGCCGTTGGTTTCTTTAATACTCAAATTACTCAATTATGTGATATAGAATTTTGTTTAAGGGTGGGTGTTAATAGTGGTTTTGTATATGTGCCCAATAAATTAGTTAGTTTCCGTGTGCATGACAAATCAACTTCTCAAAAGAATAATTCGGATAAATATTTTTCATCAGTTTTTGGCGATAGAATAAGAGTTTTATATTTATTGTTATTTGATACTTTATATGTAAACTTCAGGAAAAATTGTACCAGAGTTGAATTGCTCAAAATGAAATACAGTTTATTCTATGTTGTTTATCAGGCAGATAATTATATAGAAAAGGGAGGTAAAAAAAATATTTTGTTAATGGAAATGAAAGAACTCAAGAATCAGCTCCCTAAAATTAAAAGATTTAGAAAATATTACCTTTTATATGCCGGGTTAAAGTCACTAAGTTCATTTGTAAACCCAAAGTCGGCTTAAAGAATGATAAACGGAATGAAATCCATTTGTTTTTATAGCAGTTATTTTACGCAAGATTATATACCGTATTATGTAAAGTTTTATCTGGAAGAACTGGAAAAACACTTTACCGAAATAATTTTTCTTACTAACGAAAAACAATTACAAGCACCGGAACTTGCTTATTTAAAGCAAAAAAATATTTCGTTAAAATTTGTATCAAACGAAGGATTTGATTTTGGTATGTGGTATAAAGCTTTTAAAGAATATAAACCACTCGATTATGATAGAGTAGGGCTTATAAATGATTCGTGCGTTTTATTTAAACCCCTTGCCGGTACGTTTAATTGGATAAATAGCAATGGTGCCGATTATTGCGGCTTGGTTTCATCTAAAAGTGTTTCGTGGCACATTCAATCATACTTTATTATCATAAATAAAAATGCCATTAAACCTGTATATGATTATTTTATGGAGCATGGACTTGTAAGTGATTATAAGCAGGTAATTTATACGTATGAAATTGGTTTAAGTGCCAACTTGCGCAAACAAGGCTTAAAAGTTGCGGCTATGTTTACCAGCAAAAATGATATTGCGGCGCAAAACCCTTCTTTTTTGGTTATAGAAGAGTTCATACGAGGCGGTATTCCTATGATTAAGAAGAAAATAATCTTTAGGTCGTTCCGCAAAGGAGAGTATTTATCTATGCTTCGTATGAATTTTAAACTGAACCAAAACGTGTATATTAAATTAATTAAAGAGGTAAACAAAAATACCCCTCTTATTAATTTTGATTTAGCTATTAAAGATTTTAAACGCTCTAATAAGTTTGATATTTATATATACAGCTTTGTGTTGTTTTGGTACAGGCTGGCTAAGCGAAGCAAGCTACTTACAGCTTTATTTCATAAGTTTATAATCATTAGAAGAAGACTAAGAGGTGATACCAGTACTAATATTTTAGCAGGAACCGATACGGAATCTTAAACCTTACTTAGTTTGACTGATAGCCCCAAAATAGTATTTCTACTCGTTAATTACTTCAACGAAAAAGAGGCTTGCTCTTTTGTTGAAGAACAGCTTAAACCTAATATAAATAATTTTATTGAAATTGTAATTACCGATAATGGCAGCAATAATTTTGATTTATTGCAACAACTTTCACTTAAATGCAAAAGTGTATCTGTAGTTAAATCCAATACTAATCTTGGCTATTTTGGTGCAGCTAATTTAGGTTTAACCGAATATTTAAAAAATAAAGAACTGCCTGATGCAGTTGTTATCTGCAATACTGATATAGAATTAAAAGATAATTTCTTCAAGGATTTACAACAGAAATTGGCGAGTGAAAAATTCGATATACTTGGCCCGGCCATATATTCAACATTTTTAAACTATAACCAAAACCCATATATACCTGAAAGAATAAGTACAGCTAAATTAAAGTTTTTACATTTTATATCGTCTAACTATATTTTATATAGCCTGCTTACTGTTTATTTTTTAACTAAAGCAAAGCTTGTAAATAATAAAAAAAATGAAACAAATAAGGAGATAAAAAATCCGTATGCTGTACATGGCTCTTTTATGGTATTTAATAAATCCTTTTTTCAAAAAGGCGGTACTATAAATTACCCTGCTGTATTATTTGGCGAAGAAATTTTTATAGCAGAGCAAGCCCGCAAATTAAATTTAATTACCGTTTATGCTTCTGAATTGAAAGTTAAACACCACGAACATGCTACAACAGGAGTTTTTAAATCACGGCAAGCGGTTAAATTTTTATACCAATCGTATACGTATTTGCTAAAAACTTTTTTTAATTAGAAAATACTTGGTTAAGTGCCTCAGCTAATTGAGTAAGCTCTTGCTCTGTATTGGTGGCATGCAGGCAAATTCTAAGCCTTTCTGCTCCGGCTTTTACCGTAGGGCTTTTTATAGCACGCACATCAAAACCTTGTTGTGTAAGTGTTTTTGATGCATTAACGGCATTTTCATTTCCGGCAATTAAAAAACAATGTATGGCACTGGTACTTTGTATTTTATTTTGTAAAGAACTTGTAAGGTTATTAAATA
>DATFTU010000327.1:0-2363 GCA_035261565.1 Bacteroidia bacterium | reverse complement strand
GAAGTGGCACCAGGACCTGATGGTGATGATTGGGATGCTAACGTAGCAGCACGTTTGCTATATCGTATTGCAAATTTAGTAGCACATTCTAACGGAAAGAAGGGTTAGCTGCATTGGTAAAACACCAACAGGATTAACTTAAAATTACCCTATCTTTGCAAACTTATTTTAAACTATGTCATTATCAACTGCCGAAGAAATAAAACGCCGTAGAACCTTTGCTATTATTGCCCACCCCGATGCTGGTAAAACTACACTTACCGAAAAATTACTACTATTTGGCGGTGCTATACAAGTTGCCGGTGCTGTAAAATCTAATAAAATTAAAAAAGGCACTGCTTCCGATTTTTTAGAGATAGAGCAGCAGCGTGGTATATCGGTTTCTACATCAGTAATGGCGTTTGAATATAAGAGCAAAGAAGTAAACATATTAGATACTCCCGGTCACGAAGATTTTGCCGAAGATACGTACCGAACCCTTACTGCAGTAGATAGTGTGATAATGGTTATTGACTGTGTAAAAGGCGTTGAGCCACAAACACGAAAATTGCTTGAAGTATGCCGTATGCGTAAAACCCCTGTTATTGTTTTTGTAAACAAAATGGACAGGGAAGGGCGTGATGCATTTGATTTGATGGATGAGTTAGAGAAGGAGTTGAAAATTAAAGTACGCCCGCTTAGCTGGCCTATTGGTATTGGTAAAACATTTAAAGGGGTATACAATGTGTACGAAAAATCATTAAACCTTTTTACCAGCGATGAAAAACAAACTGTAGCCGATTCGGTTGAGATTAAAGAGTTTAATAAAGAAAACCTGCGCAATTATTTAAGCGAAGATTTTACCGATACTTTATTATCGGATATTGAAGTGGTTGAAACTGTTTACCCTGAATTTAAAAGCGAAGATTACCTGCGTGGCGATATTTGCCCGGTATTTTTTGGCTCGGCCGTAAATAATTTTGGTGTGCGCGAGTTATTAAATTGCTTTACTGATATTGCTCCGTATCCCTTGCCACGCGAAACCGACCAACGTATGGTTGACCCATTTGAGCCAAAGTTTACCGGCTTTATTTTTAAAATTTTTGCCAATATCGATCCCCGTCATCGTGATAGGATTGCTTTTTTGCGCATCTGTTCAGGAAAGTTTGAGCGTAATAAATATTATTTCCATAATCGCGAGAAAAAAGAAATGCGTTTCTCTAACCCAACCGCATTTTTGGCACAAAGCAAATCGGTTATTGATGAGGCTTTTCCTGGTGATATTATTGGCTTATACGATTCGGGCAACTTTAAAATAGGCGACACCTTAAGCGAAGGCGAGTTATTGCATTTTAAAGGTATTCCAAGTTTTTCGCCGGAGTTATTTAAGTATGTAGTTAATCAGGACCCTCTTAAAACAAAACAATTACAAAAAGGTTTAGAGCAATTAACTGATGAAGGAGTTGCCCAGCTATTTACTAAAAAACAAGACGGGCGTAAAATATTAGGCACAGTTGGGGCGCTTCAGTTCGAGGTGTTGCAACACCGTTTAAAAAGTGAGTATAATGCGTCTTGCGGGTTTGAGCCTATACAGCTTTATAAAGCTTGCTGGATAAAGTGCGATGATAAAAAGGCTATGGATAAATTTATTCAGGAAAAAAACAACTATATTGCCTATGATAAGGAGCAACGCCCGGTATTTTTAGCAGAGTCGGCTTGGTTATTACAAATGGCACAAGAAAAATATCCTGATGTTGAGTTTTTCTTTAAGAGTGAATTTTAAATAAATAAAATGAGGCTGCTTTTTTGTTTTTTTATAAGTATAGCCTGTTTCGCTCAAACCAATAAATCAGATTGGCAATTAAAAAAAAATGAAAGTGGTATAGCTGTTTATTCTCGTAAAACAATCAATTCAAATTTCAGAGAATTAAAGTCGGTTGCGTACATAAAAACATCGTTAAGCAGTATTATTGCCCTTTTAGATGATTGGGATACATACACCCAATGGGTTTATAAATGTGGCGAATCAAAAACACTGAAGAGAATTAGCAATACCGAACTAATACATTATCAAACCGTAGTGGCTCCGTGGCCGGCAGAAGATCGGGATTTTGTGGTAAATATAAAGTTTTCTCAAGATGAAAAAACAAAAATTGTTACCGTTAAATCAACTTGTTTAGCAACCTATATTCCGCCGGTTCGCCATCATGTTCGTATTACCGAGTTTAATGCCTGTTGGACTTTAATTCCTATGAAAGATGGAACTGTACAACTTAATTACCAGTTATTGGTAAATCCGGGTGGTTATGTGCCGGCGTGGCTTGTAAATATGGCCGCCATTGATGGCCCTTTTGAAACTATGGTACATTTTAAAGAGCGGATAG
>DATFTU010000326.1:0-3927 GCA_035261565.1 Bacteroidia bacterium | reverse complement strand
ATCCATAATATCCAAATATTCCTGATAGGTATAAAAACCGCCCATACTGCCTAAAGTAAAATTGGCCGGTACTTGGTAGTTTTTACAATCCTTACAACTGCTGGCTGTTGTCATAGTTTTAGCTGAAGCCATACTACGGTTAGCATAGTATGTCGACATATCACTAATTAAAGTTTGATACGACAAACCCGTTTGTTTTATTAACCGTACTTCGTTATCAGAAAACTCTCCAATAAAATAATCTCCTTTTTTATATACGCCATGGTCAACTGCTATGCCTTGTTTGGCAAGTTGCACTAAACCATTTTTACCGGTTTGTATTTTTATACGATGGTATTTTATTTGTTGCCCAAATGAGCTTATAACAACTAAAAGTGCAGAAAATAAAATAATTGTTTTTTTCATACTAACTTAATTTGGGTAAATGTTGGTAAATAGAATTACAAAAACAAACAGATTAACAAAAAAGCGGTAAAACTTATAAATTATGCTATAAATCGCACTCGTTTGGCTCCACATGTATAAGTACATCTGCCACTTGGGGTAACTCTTTCATTAAATGTTCTTTTAATTTATGAGCTATATCATGCCCTTGTTTAACACTTATATTTGAATCAACCAACACATGTAAATCAACATGAAAGGTCATACCGGTTTTACGTACCAAACATTTTTCGGTATCAATTACGCCTGTTACCGTTTTAGAAACACGACGAATATCTACAATTAAATCATCGTATAATTGCTCATCCATTATCTCGCCCAAGGCTGGCCTGAAAATATGATATGCATTATATAAAATTATGGTTGCAGCAATAAGTGCAGCCCAATCATCGGCAGTTTCAAAACCTTTACCAAAAATCAGAGCTATTGAAATACCGATAAAAGCTGTTAACGAAGTTATGGCATCTGCCCTATGATGCCAGGCATCGGCTTTTAAAGAAGTGCTATTGGTTTCATTACTTTTTTTAGAAACAATCCGATAAAATATTTCTTTAATTATTATTATAACACCTAAAACTATTAGGGTATATGGTTTGGGTGACTCATGCGGCGTTTGTATATTTTGTATGCTTTGATAAGCAATAAGTATGGCAGAAGCAATTAAAAAACCAACTACCATAAAAGTTATGAGGGGCTCTGCCCTGCCATGCCCATAAGGGTGGTTTTTATCTGCCGGCCGACTGGCATATTTTAAACCAAACAGAACTAATAATGACGAAAATATATCGGATGTAGATTCAATTGCATCCGCAATTAATGCGTACGAATTGCCAAAATACCCGGTTAAGCCTTTTATAGCGGCAAGACATGTATTACCAATAATACTTATATAAGTTGCTTTAACAGCTTTTTTTGTTTGTTTTACTGTGCTTGTCATTTATAAAAAGTAAATGTACTAATTATGTTTGCGCATTGCTATTTGCCTTTTATTTATCTTAAAAACTATTTATTTTTCAGGCATGCTAAAAGTTAAATTATTACGTTATTTGCAAAACAATTTTAGTTTATATGTGGAATTTTTTTGCGCGCGCTATATTAAGGTATAGAATATTTTTTCTGTTGTTTGTTACTGCTGTAACAGCTTTTATGGGTTACAAGGCTAAGGATGTAGAAATTACCTATTATTTTGCAAAACTTTTACCTGATAGCGATACCGCCAGCATTGATTATGAATATTTTAAAAATAAATTTGGCCAGGATGGCTCGGTTTTAGTTATTGGCACAGATATTACTCCTTTAAAAAAATTAGAAAATTTTAACGCATGGTGTGTTTTAGGCGATAAGCTAAAAGCTACTAAGGGCATAGAAAATGTTTTATCGGTAGGACGGCTACAGGAAATTACATTAAACGATAGTTTGGGTAAGTTTGAAATGAAAAAACTTTTTACCCAGCAACCTAAAACACAACAAGAGTTAGACTCTCTTTGGAAAAAAATAGAAACCTTAAAATTTTATGATGGTATAATTTTTAACAGTAAAACAAATTCAACTTTAATTGCCGTAACTTTTGGTAAAAAAGATTTAAATACAAAAAACCGTTTATCTATAACCGACTCGCTAAAAGCAAAGGGCGATGCCTTTTCAAAACAAACGGGTATTGAGCTTCACTATTCGGGGATGCCGTATATACGTACCAATGTAGCCCGTAAAATTCAGCACGAAACCACTTTCTTTTTAGCGCTTACCATATTTATGGCAGGCTTGGTATTGTATTTCTTTTTCCGGAGTTTTTACCCGGTTATTTTTTCATTAATAGTAGTTTGTTGCGGGGTTGTATTTAGTGTTGGCTTAATTGTATTATTTGGTTTTAAGCTAACGGCTATGAGTGCTATTATTCCACCACTTATTATTGTTATTGGCGTACCTAACTGTATTTTAATTTTAAACAAGTACCATACCGAATTTGCCCGACATCGTAATAAAATAAAAGCGCTGCATGTTGCTATCGAACGCAGCAGCATTTCTTTGTTTTTTGCCAATTTTACTACCGCTATTGGCTTTGCTGTTTTCTGTACTATTAAAAACTATATTTTTTTCGAATTTGGGTTAATATCGTCAATCAGTGTAATGGCAACTTACATTTTTTCTATGATGATTGTACCTGCCATATTTAGTTTTCTGCCTGCCCCGCCCGATAAACATATTAAACACATTGAAGGAAAAAGATTAACATCTCTTTTACATAAAATTGACGTTTTAACGGTAAACAAAAGACCTGTTGTTTATATTACAACTATTGTACTTTGCATTGTAGCAGCTTATGGTTTAACCAATTTAAAAGCCGTTGGTTTTGTTGTTGATGATTTGCCTAAAAAAGATGTTATTTTAACTGATTTACACTATTTTGAAGACCATAACGGAGGTGTACTTCCGTTTGAAATTACAGTTGACACCAAGCGAGAAAACGGGGTATTTTCTAACAGTGCCCGTGCCTTATACCGTATTGATAAAATGCAAAAAAAGCTGGCTCAATACCCTGAGTTTTCGAAACCCTTATCGGTAACCGAAGGTGTTAAGTTTTTTTACCAGGCTTATAAAGGCGGAGATCCAAAATATTACAGATTGCCATCCGTTACCGAATTAAAAAAAGTGGCTGAGTACATTCAGCAAAACCAAGATACCTCGCAAAAGCAGTTATTAGCGTTTATAGATAGTAGTAAAAAAGTTACTCGTATAAGTGCCAATATAAAAGATGTCGGTTCAGTACGTGTTAAACAATTATTAAAAGAATTAAAACCAAGAGCAGATAGTGCTTTTAACTACGATTATACCGAAAACAAATGGATGCAGGAAAACGAGCGTTATGAAATTAGACTTACAGGTAATTGCGTAATGTTTTTAAAAGGGAATGAGTTTTTGGTAAATAACCTTTTAGAAAGTGTTATACTGGCCATTATTTTAATAGCCATACTGATGTTTAGCTTATTTGCCTCGCCACGCATGATACTTATATCTATTATACCAAGCCTTATTGCTTTACTAATAACCGCAGGTATTATGGGTTATTTACATGTTCCGCTAAAGCCAAGCACTATTTTAGTATTTAGTATAGCATTTGGCATATCGAGCGATGGAACTTTATATTTCCTTACCAAATACAGGCATGAAATACGCAAAAACAAGCTAAGCATATCTAAAGCTGTTAGTTTAACCATACACGAAACAGGCATTAGTATGATTTACACAGCCATTATTTTAACTACCGGTTTTGCTATGTTTGGTTTTTCTGACTTTGGAGGTACGGCGGCTTTAGGTATTTTATTATCCTTAACGCTTCTTATAGCCTACACAAGTAACTTAATATTATTACCTGCCTTTTTACTATCGTTAGAAAAAAGTATTTTAAAGAAAGAAATATTAAACGTGCCTGTTTTTGATGTTGATATTGCCGATAACGAAGAGGAAGAAGAAAAATAAATTACT
>DATFTU010000325.1:0-2267 GCA_035261565.1 Bacteroidia bacterium | reverse complement strand
TTATTACAAAACTTACACCAAACGTACATTCGGTAGTGCCTGCTGCGCAAGCAGTAATTGCAGGTGGTACAAATGGCTTATCATTAATAAACACCATTCAATCAGTTACCGGCATTGATTTAGATACATTGGTTCCTAATCCTAACGTGGGTGGCAAATCGGTATTTGGTGGTTATTGCGGTCCGGCTGTAAAACCAATTGCATTAAAGTTCCTTACCACATTATCTCAAGATAGAATTGCAAAACAAGTTCCTATCTCTGGTATTGGTGGCATTAGCACCTGGAGAGATGCCGTTGAGTTTATGTTATTGGGTGCAAGTAACGTACAGGTTTGTACAGCTGCCATGCATTATGGTTTTCGTATTGTACGCGATATGTGTGATGGCTTAAGCAACTGGATGGATGAAAAAGGTTACAAAACCATTGATGATTTTGTGGGTCTATCAGTGCCTAATGTTACCCGTTGGGAAGAACTGGATATCAACTATCATATCATTGCAAATATAGACCAGGATAAATGTATCCATTGTGGCTTATGTTACATTGCCTGCGAAGATACATCGCATCAATCAATTGCTATTGAAAGAGGAAATCCTTATAACAAATACACCATAAAAGAAGAAGAATGTGTGGGTTGTAACCTATGTAAAATTGTTTGCCCAGCAAACGATTGCATTACTATGGAAGAACATCGCAAAGGGCCCGAATATTTAAACTGGATTGAGTTCCAAAAAAGAGGCTTGCCTTTAAATGACCATTAAAATATAAAGTAAAAACTAACAATTACTACTTGTTAGTTTTTACTTCATCAATTATTATTTTAAAAGTTTGTTCGGGTGTTTTTTCTTTATCAGCTTCTTTAAAAGCGGCATTCCATTTTACAAACATATCAACCAATTGCATATCATTAGCTCTTCCGCCCGGCATTCTTTCCCATATTAAGGTAAAATCTTCTATTTGTCCTTTAAAAAGTAAAATTGGTTTTTCTTTTTTTATAGTGGCATATTCTTTTCCATCGGGCATTTTAACCGCCATAAGCATAGGGTAAACAATTCCTGTTTTTTCTCCATTATATACACAAGTAAACTTAGCCCTGGTTTTATTGCTTTCTTTATCCAGTTTTTCAAGTGTTACAGTATACGCACCAACATTAACAATATTTGTAGACGGAGGCAATTTATAATCATCGCCTGTAAATACGGCAAAATTAGGATTGAGCTTATAAATTCCGCCAACAACAAATGAATATTCTTTTACCGCATTATAGCCCATTCCTTTCAGGTTTATAACCTTCGATTCGGTTTTATAAGGCTCAATCATCATAGCCTTTTCGTTAACTACCGGGTACTCAATATTATTGATTATAAATTTACTTTCGGCTGGGTTATAACTTAAAAAAGACTCCGTTTTGTTTATAATCTTTATTTTAAATTTTGTTTCCTCCGATGTTGATACCCCGCCGGTAATAATTAAATCGTAATCAGGAGTTTCTATTTGTGTTTCTTTATAATATATTTTTTCTTTTTGGGCAAAGCAAAAAGTATTTATCAATCCTAAAATTAAAATCAGGTATATTGTTTTTTTCATACTATACTAAGGGTTATCTGTTTTTAAGGCTATGCTACCAGTCATCTTTTTTAGGCGCATCGCCACTATCCAACATCATTTTAGCTTTTAAATCGTCAGCCACTAATTTAGCATCGGCAAACGCAGCCGATTTAATATGTTTCCAGCTTAAATCAGTCAGTTTCATCGACCCGCACTCGGGCACAACTGAGTATACATCTCCGCCACTTGCATCAGCCACAACAGCTTTGTGTTTAATATTATTTATGGTATAACGGTATTTACCATCTTTAGCTTCAATGGTTACTGTCATAGTAATATCTCCTTCCACTTTATCAGTTGGGTTAAGTTCTTTTATTTTGTAAGGGAAAGAAACCTGGCAAACTGTGCTATTACCATTAGTAGCACACGAACTTTTAGTGTATTTAGTTGATGTGTTATCATCTGACCAGTTTTTTGCCCGTTTAACCAGTTCAGAAGCCGGCGCAGGCATAGATGGGCCCGTTGTATCGGGTGCAGGTTCAACAGGAGGGGCTTCGGTTGTTTTTTTCTTCCCGTTTTTGCCTGTCGTTTCTACCGGAGGTGCAGGTGTAGCCGGCGCGGCATACTTGGCTTTATCAACCTGAACATTAATAACCTCGCGTATCATTTTGCTTTCATCATCTTTTTTATCAGCTTGAGAAAAAGCAAACATTGCCGAC
>DATFTU010000324.1:0-6048 GCA_035261565.1 Bacteroidia bacterium | reverse complement strand
AAAGCGGCGAGTTTTATTACTACGATAAAATTGGCTGGAGCAGGCTATACAATAAAATATTGTTTACCGAAAAATGCCAAAACACGCCACTTAAATTTTATGTTTGGAATCCTACTAAAGAAAAAATTTATATCGACGATTTAAGCTTTAGTATAAAAAAGTTTAAGCAGTAAATTAGTTAGCTGTCTCTTTTTTACCGCGTATAACGCCCAGTATAACAGGTACTACCGATATAAAGATGATGCCCAGGCAAACTAAATCAATATGTTTTCTGATAAACTCAACTTCGCCTAATAAATAACCGGCAATACTTAACGAGCAAATCCACAAAGCGCCTCCCATTACATCAAAGCCAAAAAACTTTTTATAATCCATTTTTCCAATACCTGCCGCAAAGGGTGCAAAGGTTCTTACAAAAGGCACAAAGCGTGCCATAATAATGGCTTTAGTGCCATACTGTTCATAAAACGCGTGCGTTTTATCTAAATACTCTTGCTTTACAATTGCCTTGCCTTTAATTTTTATATGAAACACACGCAGGCCAATTGTTCTTCCAATCCAGTAGTTTACATTATCGCCCAAAATGGCGGCAATAACTAATAAGCCTAAAATGTAGGTTAAATCTAAATGCCCGGTACGGGCAAACAAACCCGCAGTAAATAATAACGAATCGCCGGGCAAAAATGGCATGGCCACTAAGCCGGTTTCAATAAAAATTACGGCAAATAAAATAACGTAAATAGATGTGTTGTAGTTTGCAAAAAGCCAATCAAAATCTAAATGAAAAATGTGTGTAAAAAGTTCTAACATAAAATAAGTGTAATGGTTTAATATTTAGATAGTGATGTATCAATTTCATCGGCCCAGGCTAAAATGCCGCCTTTTAAATTATACAGGTTTTTAAAGCCATGTGCCTGCTCCAACATTTGTATAACCGATGCCGAACGTTTGCCGCTGCGGCAATGCACCACCACTTTTTTATCTTTACTTATTTTATCTACGTGGTCGTTTACTTCGCCCATAGGTATAAGCTCGCCGCCAATTTCACAAATTTCGTATTCGTACTCTTCTCTTACATCAATCAGTTGGAAATCTTCTTTCGCATCTTTCATTGATTTTAATTGTTGTACCGATATTTCCTGCATAATTTTTTATTGATTATTCTGCTTTTTGCATATTTTTTTCTCTGATATTATCCGGTAAATATTGGAAAAAAGTATCTCCGCGCAAACCAATGCGCAAAGTCTCTAACGGAATAATATCATCAGGCCCGATGTTGCCTAAGTTTACATTAGCACCCATTAGTTTTATAAAATATACCTGCTGCGATTTTTGCGGTGTTTCCCAGATAATGGATTCTTCAGGTATTTTAGATGTTATTTTATTAATCAGCATTACGTGCGCGCTTCCGTTGCGGTGAAATATACCAACGGTACCGCTTTCGCGCGCTTCAGCAATTACTTTCCATGAGCCCGCATCTAATTCGGCTTTCATCATTTTAACCCATTTTTGCGGATGAATGATAATGCCCTCTTCCTTAGAGCCCACTTCTGATAAAACAGTTACGTGTTTAGATAGTTTGTTGATGTACTCGCATTTTTTATCGTGCGATAACTCAATTGAGCCATCACTTACTTCGGCCATTTCCAATTTTAAAGATTCTATATGACGCAGGTAATCTTCAAATTTATTTCTAACAATGTAGGCTTCTAATAGCGTACCACCTAAATAGGTTTTAATGCCGGCTTGTTTGTATAACGCAATCTTTTCTTTTACGTTGTTTGATACTACCGATGTACCAAAGCCCAGTTTAACAGCATCAATGTATTCGCCTCCTATTGCCACCATATCTTCTGCCTGCCTTAACGATAGCCCTTTGTCCATCACCATAGTAAACCCGCTGTTGCGTGGTTTACTGGTACGTTGAGGCATGTGCGGCAAATTAATATTAATCATAAAAATTAATGTTTTTTAAAAGTATCTATTGCATTTTTAATAGTTTGGTTTTCTTTTAACGCCGGGGCGTATTCAAACAACTCATTATGCTTATCGTAATCTAAAACCAATGCGCTTTGCAAATAGGTTAGTGCTTCTTGTTTTTTGCCTGCTGCAATTAGCATGGCACTTAAGCGGTAGTGCAGCTCTGCCACATCGGGGTATATTTTCAACCCTTCCTGCAACATGGCAATGGCCTGCTCGGCATAATCGGCTTCTAAAAGTAAATCAGCATAGTCCAGCCAAATATCCCACTCGTCGTATTGCAGTTCAATTACTTTAGCGTAAGCTTCGGCAGCTTCTTCAAAAAAACCAAGCTTGCGTTGTATATCACCAAAAACATACCAGGTTTCGGCATCTTTTGGGTTTAACTCAATGGCTTTTTTTACATAGTGTATACCTTCGGTTAAGCGGTTTTGGTAATCTAAAATTATACCAATAGCCAACCAGGCATCTGCAAAACCGGGGTTTTTTTTAATCGATTTGTTGTAGTATAAAAGTGCCGTATCGTAATCGTTTAACTGCTCGTAGCACTCGCCAATGTAATAGTAAGCAATGGGGTCCGGCTCTTCGTGGTCAAAGGTTTCTTTATACACATCAATAGCCTCGTTAAAGCGGTTTAAACTGGCTAAAGCGTTAGCCTTATTAAAATACGCCGAGGCAAATTTTTCGTTAATAGCCAACGCATAGTCGTAAGCTTCTAAAGCCAAATCGTGCTTGTTAAGTTTGCTGTAACACAAACCAACATTAAACCAGGCAAAATGGTTGTAAGGGTCTTTATCAATTAAGCTTTTGTAAAACTTAGCGCCTTCTTCTAATTGCTGGGCGGCATCAAGTGCAATAAACAATTCGCTTAGGGCATAATCGTTTTTTGGGTTGTGCAGCACCGCTTTTTTTAAATAGTAAATGGCATCTAAAAATTTATCCTGACTTAAAAACTCAACACCCAAAGCAATCATTACCTCATCGGGTTGCTCGGTATAGTTAAGCGCGGTTTTATAATTTTCAATAGCTTGCTCGCTTAACCCCATCTGACTATAAATATATCCTCTCGTAGTATAAATATCGGGGTTAGATGGTTCTACTAATTCTACATCATTTAAAAGCTTAAGCGCTTCTTGTGTATTTTGGTTGTAGGCTAAAAATTGGGCGCGTGCAATTTTAAAATCGGCCACAAAGGGGTATCTCTCTAAAGCAAAATCAATGGCTTTTTTAAGATTTACGGGGTTGCCAACATTAAAATAGTACTCTATTATTTCTTCCAACTGATCAGATTCAAAATAGTAAGCATCTTCATGTTCAAGCATCTGTTCAAATCGCTTAACCAGGTCTGCTATATTATTTTCATCTGATGAGCCGCCTTCCGGAAAATCGTCTTTATTCATTAAATCGTGTCTATAGCAAAAAATAGCTCTTTCTTAAAGTTACGCATTTTTTAGCTGTTATACAAAAGTATCTGTTTTTGGTTGGTTTTGCCTATTTTTTTTAAACATATATCGATGTATCTGTTAAGAAATAATAAATGTTATCTCTTAAGTATAATTAATTTTGTAGAAACATTTATTTTTATTCTGTGACGTTAATAAAATCTATTTCAGGCATTAGAGGGACCATTGGTGGTAGTGCAGGCGAAGGACTAACCCCACCCGATGTAGTTAAATATGTATCGGCCTACGGCACCTGGTTAAAACAGCAAAGCAAAGATGCTGTTACTGTGGTTATTGGCCGCGATGCCCGTTTGTCGGGCGATATGGTTAATCAGTTAGCCCTGTCAACTTTATCTGCCTTAGGCATTAATTGTATTGATATTGGTTTATCAACCACCCCAACGGTTGAGGTTGCCGTTACCGAATTAAAAGCGCAGGGCGGTATTATTATTACCGCAAGCCACAACCCAAAACAGTGGAACGCGCTAAAATTATTAAACGCCAAAGGCGAATTTATTAGCGAAGCCGATGGCGCAAAAGTGTTAGCCATTGCCGAGGCTGCTAATTTTAGCTATGCCGATGTAAACCACTTAGGCAAACTTACTAAGCGCGACGATTTATTAAAACTGCATATAGATAAAATTTTAAAATTGCCTTATGTAGATGTAAAAGCCATTAAGGCCAAAAAATTTGTAGTGGCTTTAGATGCCATTAACTCCAGCGGTGGTTTTGCTGTGCCCCTATTGTTAGAAGCATTAGGCGTTGCCGAAATTGTAAAAATACACTGCGAGCCCGATGGGCAGTTTGCACATAACCCCGAACCGTTACCCGAAAATTTACGCGACCTTGCTAAACTGGTTACCAAAAGTAAAGCGCATTTGGGTATTTCGGTTGACCCGGATGTTGACCGTTTAGCTTTAGTTTGCGAAGATGGTGAAATGTTTGGCGAAGAATATACCTTGGTTGCCTGTGCCGATTATGTTTTGCAACACCACAAAAAAGGCAACACGGTTTCTAATTTATCTTCAACCCGTGCCTTGCGCGATGTAACCGAAAAAGCAGGCGGCAAATATGCAGCATCTGCCGTGGGCGAGGTTAATGTGGTTACGCTAATGAAAGAGAGTAAAGCCGTTATTGGTGGCGAAGGCAACGGCGGTATTATTTTACCCGAATTGCATTATGGGCGTGATGCTTTAGTGGGCATTGCTCTTTTCTTAAGTCATTTAGCTAAGTTTGGTAAATCAACTTCGTTGTTGCGCAGCACGTATCCCGATTATCATATCTCTAAAAACAAAATAGAGCTTACACCCGAAATTGATGTAGATTTTATTTTAGAAAAAATTAAAACCAAATACAAAAAGCAACCCACCAACACCGTTGATGGCGTAAAAATTGAATTTGATAAAGAGTGGGTACATTTACGTAAATCAAACACCGAACCCATTATCCGTATTTATTCTGAAAGCGCGAGCATGGCAACAGCCGAAAATTTAGCGAAGAAAATAATACTGGATATTAAAGAGGTTATTAAAGAAAGCCAGATGGCTTAGCTTAATGATTAAAGAAATTACTATACCCTCGCTTTTAAACCCGCAATCTATTGCTGAGTTAACCAAACAACTTACCGAAGCAGAAAAAGATGATACACGTTTTGTTGTTTTAAAAGGCAGCGAAACTATTTTTTGCAACGGATTAGATTTAAAATGGGTTGCCAACAATGCAGGTGGCAATTACATGAAAGAGATGCAGGAGTACGGTGCATTCCTGAAAAAACTGCAAACAGGTTCTTTCATTTCTATAGCTGTTGTAACAGGTACGGCATCGGGTGGTGGCATGGGCCTTGTTTGTGCCTGCGACCACGTTATAGCCGATGAGGCAAGCACTTTTGCCCTGCCCGAAGGTTTATTGGGCTTAATACCGGGCATGATAATGCCTGCGCTATTAAACCGTTTATCACCTCAGCGCATAAAAAAAATGGTACTAACGGGTGCTTATTACCCAAGCAAAACCGCTGCCGAGTGGAATATTGTTGATGACGTTGTTGCAAAAAACAATTTGCAGGATGCCACCACCAAAGCCATAAGCAGCATGAAAAATTGTAAAAAAGGCCCCGTGGGCGATGTAAAACAATTGCTTTACACAGCCAACATAAATAAAGATGAACTGGCACAGCTCGGCATGAACATTCTTTCTGCCAAACTAAATGAACCCGAAATTAGCGAGCGTTTAATAAACCTTGCTGAGTTTATGGAGGATTAAAATAAGGGCGCAGAGTTTTTCTTATTTAACTAAAAACAACTATTTTTATTCAGCATTAAAAAAGGGCAGGAGCGTGAAATCATTAAGCACCAAGCATAAAACATTTTTAGTTGCTATACTTTGTCTATTTGCTTTTAGCAAAAACTTAAAAGCGCAAGATACTTTACGCATGCGTGCCCTACAAAATGTAATTAACGACATGTATTTGTTTTGGGTGCTTGATAGTGGCGATACAAAAATTAATGATGTAGTATGTTATTACTCTTTGCTTGATTCGGTTGGCGAATTGACTATTAATTACAGGGGCATACAAGATTTAAGTAAGCCCGATATGCAAAAAGCTAACCTGCCGCAAAAAACTAAAAAA
>DATFTU010000323.1:0-17435 GCA_035261565.1 Bacteroidia bacterium | reverse complement strand
ATTTAGCGGTGCTTTAACCACCCCGCTTAACTGGCAAGATTGGCAGGAAAGCGGTGGCGTACACCACCGGGGCAATTTTACAGCACTTGCCAATTATATAGCCAATAGCAGTATTGATTTTAACCAGCAGTTAACACCCGTAGTAATTACCAAAACCCCTGTTGATGGGGCCGATTTTTATAATTTTTATTTACAGGATGATGGCGTAAACAATGCCTGGGGCTGGGTACAAAATGCGGAGCATTACTGGCAAAGCGATAACACCAACTCGTATTACACTAGTGATACAACTATAACACATCATTGCCCGGCAGCCAACATTACTTGTTTGAGTGTTGGTGGGTATGAAACCATTGAATTTGATGATTTTAATACATGGACAAAATACCAGATTGATTATTACAGCACAAGTACAGGTGCGTATATCGGGCAGGATGAGAATACGTTGTATTTAGGAACAACCTTACGCTATAAACGTGATTTTGATTGCGCCGGAAATGCCGATGTTGCTTACAAAGTCCATAATATTGGAGGAGCCCGGTTAGCGGATGATACGGCAAAATTAGTAACCAACCCTACAGATACAATTTATGTAAACCAAAACCCTTATTGTGTTAGCGCGGTGGGTGGTATTGATAATTATTTAAATTATTCCTATTACTGGAATTATGGCAACGGGCATACATCAACCGATACTACTACCTGCATAACCTATGGTGTTGGCACCTATACCCTGCAATTAAATTATGTAAATGATGCAGGTGATACTGCCCGAAACATCAGCCAAACCCTGGTAGTGTTAGATACTGCGGGTACTATAACAGGCCGTGTAGCGGCAGCGCCCCCAACAACCTATGCGGGTAGTGCCGTATATAGCCCGGTAAACCATGCCATAAAAGTGTACCCCAACCCGGCACAAAATACATTGTATATAACTAATGAGGCAGGCACAGAAATAAAAGATTGCCAGTTGATTGATATGCTGGGCAATGTATTTAACTGCACGCTGCAAAGCAATAATACAATTAACATTAGTAATTTAGCCCCGGGCTCGTATTACTTACATTTAAATACAGTTAGCGGTGCAAGTATTTTTAAGATTATTAAAACAGATTAGTTTAACAATAAGTTTATTACTGCCTGTTTTTATAGAGGCACAAAATAAAGCTAAAGATACCACTATACAATGCAGTATAAGCGGCAACTTAGTTTTACCTATTTATTATGGCATTGTTATAAACCAACAAGTTTATAATGACGCTAACAATATAAGTTATGCCAGTTCTGTAATCAGGCCAAATTATAAAGTATCAGGCAATATTGGCATTCAGGTAAAAAACAAGCATAATTTTTTAGTTGAATTTCAGTTTCAACCCTATGTGTTTGATTGTAAAGGCCCTTTAATAACAAAAACTTCAACTTATGGGCCGTACGGAGCAACACAAGTTTCAACCGAAAGCGGGTACGAAACATTTCGTTATACCCAAAACAGGCACTCTATAGGCGTGGGATTTACAAAAAGCAAAAAACGAAGCTGTTATACAGTTACTGCTGGAGCGTCTTTTTTTCTAGGGACAGCCAATTTAACCTATTCTTATTATTATAATCTTAAATATTATGATAAGAATGGTAATCTATCGTATAGCCTTGGGGATGATAAAATCTTTTACGTTGCCAAAATTGGCACTTATTTAAAGGCCAGCTACGGCTATCAGGTACTAAAAAAACTATCGGCCACAGCCGGTATAGATTATTGTATGATATATTATAATGAGGGAACCTACTATACTAACAATCCACACTATGGAGTTTACCCCTATAAATTTATACATTTAGTATCCTTTAATGTGGGTTTAAAGTATAACCTTACTAAAAAAGTAAAAAGCTGATTATTTTATAAGGGTAATAAAAGTTTTGGCACTTAACTTTTCGTTTGTGTTGCCACAACTTACGCTATACTGTGCCAGCATAAAATAAGTACCATCCTCTTCAGTTGGTTTCCAAATACAGTTTGGGTCGTTGCTTTCAAAAACTTTGTTGCCCCAGCGGTTATATATTTCTAATTGTAAAGTTGCAAACCGGTATTTGCTAAAATCAATAAAATCATTAACTCCATCATTATTAGGAGTAACAATATTGGGGAAACTATCGGGTAAAATAATATGCTTAATACTTAAATTAAAACTATCTCGGCTAACACAATTATTGTTTAAGTAATAATTTACCCAATAAGTACCAGCATTAGTAAATGTGTTAACGGCAGTTTTGGTACTATCGTACCACACATAGTTTAAAGTATTGGGGCAAGTTGCATTTACGCTTAGGGGTATATAATTGCTACATACCTCCATGTTATGTAAATTATCAATAACAGGGGCTTGTGCCAAATGTGTTACATAAAAAGTATCCACCTCTTTACAACCTTTAGCATCTAAATAATTTACCCAATATTTACCTGTATCGCTAATTGTAACCGTTGAGTTAGTACTTGCGTTATACCAATTATAATTTGTGCCGGCATCAGCAGTTAGGATAAAACTATTAAAACTACACAAGGGCATATTATATAAATTTGTTAATGGCTCACTTGTGCTAAAAGTATAATTGGCATCAATAAAGTTAGGCAAACCATCATTAGCTGTATTAACGTAAGGTATAGTTAAGGCAATTTTTTGCACATTGCAGGCTATACCATAATTATTGGGGTTATTAATAACACTAATAGTATTAGTATCAGCATCACAAATATAGATTTTACCATCAGGCGCTATTTGCATAGCATTCATACCCCACGTACTAAAAATTGATGCAACTGTATTTTGTGATGCAGTTATAGCAGTTGGTATAGAAGTACTTACATCATACTGAAGAATATCATTATAAACATAAAATATTGAGTTTGTAGGCACTAATATATTTGAATATAATTTTTTGCTATCGGGTGAAAAAGAAATACCATCGACTTCTTTTTTAGAAAAAGAAATGGTTGTTGGGTTACTTACAATACCGGTTGAACTATTAAAATCGTAAATCTCTACTATGTTTTGTGTATAATTGCCAACACATACAGCTATTTTCTTTCCGTTAGGTGCCGCTTTAATTGCATTGATAGAAAATAAATTGGGAGAAGAAAAAGAACTGCCAACAGCAGAAGTCACAGCTGTTGTATTAATACCATTTGACGTAACGGAATAAATTTGAAATGTATTAGAATTTAATGAATGTGTAATCAGCCAATAATCTGTACCATTGCAATTTTTTACTGCCGTTAGTTTGTTGTTAACCGATCCTGAATAAAGTAATTGATTTTTAATTGTTATGTCTCCCAATCCGCTGTTTTGATTCATATCTACTATTGAGTAATAGATGGATTGAGTTGTGTTTTGACCATTGGCGCAAAAAATATAATACAAATTATTACTACCGGGTTTAGGCACTATTAGTACAGACTGATAATAATAATCACCATTTAAACCTGTGCCGTTTGGCATCAGGTTGTTGTTTTTATCCCACACTTTACCGCCTTCGGTATAAAATAATAAAGCACCTGTATTGGCATCACTTATAGATGCCGCTGATGCAAAAGAGTTTAATGAACTATGCCCCACAACAGGTGTGCCTGAGCTAAAATCTAAAGCACAACTATCACCAAATTGCCAATGCCAGGCTTCTTTGCCCGGTTGTGCTTTTGCTACATTTAAACTGAGCAAAAAAATAAAAAAAACAAGGTATGTTTTTAAATTTCTGTAAGGCATTACTTGCCCTAAAGGTACGGAAAAGTATGGATTATATAGCTTTACCCTATAAGAGTGATAAACGTTTTTAAGCTTAGCTTTTCATTTGTATTGCCACAGCTTACGCTATATTACACCCTTTTTGTTGGCAATTATTAATTGTGTTTTCTTTAATTAAACCTTATTTTTCTATATTTTTACTAAAGCAAATCACATATCCAATGACTAGTGCCAATCGACATAAGACATTTATAAGTTATCATCATGCAAACGATGAAAATTATAAAAAAGAGTTTAAAAAAATATTTTCAGACATACATGATATTATTGTCCCGTGGGATGTTGAAATTGGCGATATAGACCCTAACTTAAAAACAGATACTATAAGACGTAAGATAAGAGATGAATATTTAAGTGACTCTTCTGTAACGGTTGTATTAATTGGTAGCCAAACATGGCAAAGAAAACACGTTGATTGGGAAATTTATTCTTCATTAAGAGAAACTTCATCAAACCCACGATCCGGCTTAGTTGGAATTTTATTACCATCACACCCGAATTTTAATACCCCACAAATTAATCAATATACTTTACCACCAAGATTTTATGATAATTGGAATAATGGATTCGCTAAATTATACAGATGGACTTCGAACCCAAATGAAGTAGAAAAATGGATTCATGAGGCCTTTATCAATCGTAATAAACCGAATCCACTTCCCAATTTACAAAGAGAATTATTTAAAAATAATCGCACTGGAAATCAGTGGCAATAAAAATTTTATGGAATTTAAATCATATCAGCTTGAGGCTAAAGAAACAATCCAAGATTACATAAAAGGAAAAGAGTCAAATATAGTTCCGTTTTTAGGGCTAATTGGGGAAGCTGGTTCTGTTATTTCAGAGCTTAAAAAAAATCTTAGAGACGGTAATTCATACACGAATTATAAAAATAAGTTAAAAGAAGAATTAGGTGATGTTCTTTGGTATATTTCAACAATAGCGAGCCAAAACAATCTCGATTTAGAAAATATAGCATCAGATAATCTAAAAAAAATAAAAGATAGATTTAATTTAGAGCATTCTGAAAATTTCATAATATATGATGCAGAATATCCTGTAGAAGAGCAATTTCCAAGAGAATTTGAAGTTCAGTTTTTAGTTATAAATGATGACAGTAAGGAAAAAGTTAGAATTATAAATAATCTTACAGGCAAGCAAATTGGAAATGATATAACTGATAATTCCCATGAAGACGATGGATACAGATTTCACGATATTTTTCATTTTGGATATGTCGCTTATTTAGGATGGTCTCCGGTAGTTAGAAAACTCATGGAAATTAAGCGCAAGAGTGATAATGCTGTAGATGAAGTTGAAGATGGTGCTCGTGCAGCTATTACGGAAGAACTTGTTAGTCTATTTATATATAGTCATGGCTTAGATCATCAGCTTTTTAAATACAGTAGTAGTGTTGATACTGAGGTTTTAAAAACAGTTCAAAAACTAGTAAGTGGAATTGAAGTTAAAAATTGTACTCAAAAGCAATGGGAAACTGCAATTATTAATTCCTATAAAGTATATGATGAATTAAGACAAAATAATGGTGGGCGTGTTCTCGTAAGTATTAAAAACAGAAAGTTAATTTATTTAGGTAAAAATTAAATGTATGGCGTTGGAAGGAATAAATAGAGCATTAAAAGATCAAAGATTAAACAAGGCTGAAAGGCTTTTCTCATCTATAAATAATACGGAAGTTCCATGTGTGTTTATTAGCTACCAAAGAGACGATGAGGACTATGCTAAGGAAGTGGCTGATTACATTACATCGAAACAAATGGATGTATATTTCGATTTAGAAGATAATGACTTAAAAAAATATAATCAAGCAAACAATCCTAAAGCTGTAACAAATGCAATAAAAAAGGGGTTGAATCAATCAGATTATATGTTAGTGATAGTATCACCATCTACTTATAAATCACTTTGGGTTCCATTTGAGGTTGGTTATGCTTTTGATGATAAAGGTGAAAAAATGAAAATTTTACGACATAAAGATATTTCAAAAACCATATTACCAAGTTATCTCAAAGTTAAGGAAATGCTTAATGGAACTATTTCTTTAAATAAATTTCTGGATTCTGTTAGAAAAGGTCGCCGCATTTATGAAAATTTATTATTAAAAGGGGAAAAAATAAAAACATTTAGTGACTACAATTCAAACCCTTTGAATAAATACCTTGATAACGAATGAGCTTTAAAACACCACTTGCAGTTTATATTGTTTGGCATCCTAATTATACAGAAGGCCAACAAATTGCCGACTCTTTATACTCGATACTTTGTAGAGATTCTAATAAACCACTCATTCGTTCAATGGGAATCCCTGTTTATTTTAGAAATGTAAATACAATAGGAAAGAACCAGCCATTAGATATTAATTTTACTGAATCAGAATATACGGCAGTTGTAGCTTTAGTAACAGATGATTTTGTGATTGATAAAAACTATGGCAAATACATTGATGAGATACATGATAAATGTGCTGTTGAAAAAGAAAAAAGACGTGTGTATCCTATCGCATTATCTAAAAACGCATATAATGTTTCTACAAAATATTCTGCAATAAACTTTATTAGAATTGATAAAAATAAAAATGCCTGCGATAAAGGAGACACTTCAATAATAAACAATCAAATTAAAGGCCCTGTTTTACATGAGCTTTGCAGGCTGTTAATGAATATGAAAAAAGCCACTGACGAAACAGAGTCGTTGGATATTTCTCCGCCAATTAAATTATTTATTAGCCATTCTAAGCATGATGAATCAAAATTAGACGCAATAAAATTTAGAGATTTTATTAATTCTCAAACCCAATTAAAAACTTTTTTTGATGCAAATGATATTGCGTACGGTTCTAATTTTGGGGATCAAATAAAGAAAAGTGCAAGCGAATCTGCTTTGGTAGTTTTTCAGTCAGATAGTTATTCCGATAGAGAATGGTGCAGAATTGAAGTGTTAGAGGCGAAATCTGCTGGCTGCCCTATTGTTATTGTTAACGCTGTTCAAAATGGAGAAAAAAGAACTTTTCCATATTTGGGTAATTACCCATCCGTAAGATTTAAAAATAATTTTGTTGAAATAATAGATTTAACCTTAGAGCAAGTGCTTTTTAATCTTTATACTAAAAATTTTCTTGATGCACTTACCGATCTTTATAAAATTAAAACTACTAAAATATTAAGCATATCTCCTGAGCTTTTTAATTTTATTCAATTAAAGAAGCAAGGGCTTAATACGGGAGAAAAATATGGATTGGTTATTTATCCCGATCCGCCTTTAGGTTCAGAAGAAATGGAGCTTCTTAATCAATTAGATGATAATTTTGTTTTTATTACACCCATTATACTTCCATCAATAATAAAACGCTAATGAAGTCTGAAAATAACATATCAAATATTACTGATGATAAAGGTGATGGTGTAAAACTAGTTATTTCAAAAGAAGAAGTGCTTTCAAGGAAATTTGTTCTTAAAGGAAAAACTATTGGCATTTCAATTTCAGAAAGTGATAATCTAATGGAATTGGGTTATGGAGTTGCACATTTAAAAGATGCAATGGTAGAAGTTGCGCGATATATTTTATCACTGGGCGGTAAAGTTGCCTATGGAGGTGACATGCGGCAAGGTGGTTTCACAGAACTTATGTTTGATTTACTTGCATATTATAAAGCCGATAAAGAATTACCTCCCAACGAGCGATTTTTTAGCTTTCTAGCGTGGCCTCTATCGTTAAATTTAACAACAGAAAAGCAAGCAGAGTTAATACAAAATGTTTCTTTTAAAAAGATAGCCCCACCTCAAGACCTCCAAATTGCTAACGTAAATGAGTTTATAAAGCCGGACTCTCCTGAAAATTTATATGTGTGGTCAAGGTGTTTGACGAAAATGCGTGAGGAGATGGAATCTGAATGCAATGCAAGAATATTTATAGGCGGGCGGACAAAAGGTTTCAAAGGAAAATGCCCTGGAATTTTGGAAGAATTACTAATTGCTATTACAAAGAATCATCCGATTTATTTGATTGGAGCATATGGTGGAGTAACCAAAGATATTATAGATGCTTTAAATAATAAAGAATCAAATAGTTTTTCTAATGAATATTATTTTGATAACACTGAATATCAGAAGATGTATAATATTTATAATGAGAAGCATCCTGAAAGTAAAATAGACTATCCGCAATATTTGTCAACGCTTAAAAATTTAAGTTTCAAAAGCATATCTAAAATTAATGGACTTTCTGAAAGTGAAAATCAACGATTAGCAGCTACTCCTCATATAAGTGAGATAGTATATTTAATTTTAAAAGGTTTAACAAATAGTTTCGTGTCTTAAATTATGTCGACTGCTACAATAAAAAATAAAACAGGCAAAGTTTTAATCATAAATAAAAAATTAAAGCCAAAACCGAGCGTAGTTTATAAAACTTACTGGCGTTTTGCTTCTGAAAGGCAAAATATTTTTTTCAAAAGATTAAATGGAGAATCATTTCCTTGGTCTGATGATTCAATTTTAAATGAATATAAATTCACCAATGTTTATCGAGCGGCGGATAGGGTTAGTCAATACCTGATTAAGAATGTAATATACAAAGGGAACCAAAGTCCCAATGAAATTTTCTTTCGCTTAATTCTTTTTAAAATATTTAATCGTATTTCGACTTGGGAATATTTGGAAGGCGAATTAGGGAAATTGTCTTTTAAAGATTATTCATTTAAAAAATATGATAAGCTATTAACTGAGTTGTTAAACAATAAAATTTCGATTTATTCTGCTGCATATATCATGGCATCTGGTCGTTCGACTTTTGGTTTTGAGAGGAAACATCAAAATCACTTGAAGCTTATTGAGATGATGATTAAAGAAAAGGTTCCTCACCAACTTCAACGTTGTGATAGTATGGAATCGGCATATAATTTGTTGCTTAGTTACCCTACCATTGGGGAATTTTTGGCTTATCAATTTGCAACAGATATTAACTATAGTCCAATTACCAACTTTAGCGAGATGGAATTTGTCAAAGCTGGGCCGGGAGCTAAAGACGGTATTGCTAAATGCTTTGTTGACTTTGGTGATTATTCATTTGAAGACATTATTAAGATGATGGCTGACAATCAGGAAAATGAATTTGAGAGATTGGGACTTGATTTTAATACTTTATGGGGCAGGAAATTACAATTAATAGACTGTCAAAATATTTTTTGTGAAGTAGGTAAATATGCAAGAGTAGCGCATCCTGAAATAGTTGATTATTCGCACAGAACAAGAATCAAACAAAAATTCTCCGATTCACTAAAAGACCCCATTGAATTTTACTTCCCGCCTAAATGGGGCATTAATAATTTAATAAACAAAAAATGAGTGCATCTAATATTTTCATAAGCCATTATGGTCAAGATGATGAACACGTTCAATCATTGAAGCAACGATTAAAAGATGCAGGTAACGATGTCCGTAACTTTTCTGTAGATAGCACAAATCATAAAGATGGTCGAAAGCCTTCAACCCCCGTTATTCAGCGTCTTCTCCGAATGAGAATTAAATGGTCAAGCACTTTTATTTGCTTAATTGGCCCCAATACTCATACAAGAGAATGGGTCAATTATGAAATACGGTTAGCTCATTTACTAGGAAAAAGAATTGTTGGTATTTACACTCATGGAAGTAATAATTCAGTTGAATTACCCGAAGCATATAAAAAATATGGAAGCCCACCGATTGGTTGGAATTCATTGGATAAATTAGGTGAAATAATTACTGGTAAAAATTTTCCGGCTGAAAATCCTGACAGTAGTGTTGCAAATCCTATGTATCCAAGAACAGCAGTAAAATGTTAAGAGCATGGTAGTATATTCATATTTAATAGACCATGACTTAGGGTTAGCTCCTAATCCATTTGGAAAGTATTGCACCTTGGCTGTATGTAAATCAGAAATCAGAAAAAGCAAAAAATTGGCAATAGGTGATTGGGTAATTGGAACTGGCTCTAGAGCATTAGAGGAAACAACGGGAAAAAAATTAGTCGACAAGTTGATTTATGCAATGGAGGTAACAGAGAAAATTACACTTGAGGATTACTGGAGTGATCCAAGATTTCAGTATAAGAAACCAGTAATGAATGGAACCTTAGTAACTATGTATGGAGATAATTTTTATCATAAGGATGCAAATGGAAATTGGATACAGGAAGATTCTGCTCATTGCAAATTAGATGGAACTTGTCATCCCGAGCATCTAAAAAAAGATACTGGAGGAAATAATGTTCTAATTTCTGAAAACTTTTATTATTTCGGAGATAAAGCACCTGTTATCCCACACGAATTAAATGAAGTTTGCCACTCTACTCAAGGTCAGAAAAAAATAACAAATCAACTGGCTAATGATATAGTGAATTGGATCACAACTAATTTCCACAAAGGTATTCATGGCGATCCGTTAAACTGGATTGAAAATGATCAACTTAGTTTGTTTAATTAGATTTAAATTTTGTAATGTGAAAACACAAGACATACTTTTAATGTTAAAGTCTAAATGAAGAAGCATGATATAGTTCTATATTTGTTAACTTTGAGTAGAACACTTTATGATAAATAGCCACCAAAATACCACCAATAGTTCTTATAACCTTAAGATGGTTGTAAAATATAATGGCTTGGAGGTGGGTTTATATTCCCTCTCTCTCCGCCAATCGAGAAGTTCTTTTTTTCTTCTCGTTTTTTTAGCCCCGACAAGTCGGGGCTTTTTTATTTTACACTATCGCAGGTAGTAAGTATATGCATTTAAAACTATTTTTTTAAAATATAAGGCCGATAGCTGTACCTTCGGTTGTATTTGACTGAACCTGTATTGAACCTTTATGCAGTAACATAATTTGTTTGCTAAGGCTTAATCCAATACCGCTGCCTGTTTTTTTAGTGCTAAAAAATGGTATAAATATTTTATCGGCAACATCAGCCGGAATTCCCACTCCATTGTCTACAACATTTATAAATACCTTATCCATATTATTTCTATAGGCTGATAAGGTAATTTTGGCCTTTTCTTTTTCCTTTACGGCATCAATAGCATTTAGCATTAGGTTAATAAGTACTTGTTCAATAAGGTTTGCATCAGCTTTAAAACTAAGCAAAGGTTCTTTTAAAATTATTTCCAATTCTATTTTATTATTTTCAATAGTAGGTTGCAAAAGCTGGCTTACGTGCTCAAACAGCTCTATAATCAATACTTCATTAATATCAGCAAATGTTATTTTACTTAAACTGCGGTATGTTTCTGTAAATTTTAATAAACCTTCAGTACGCTTTTTAATGGTAGAGATTCCTGTTTCAATATCCTGGTACGAATCTTCATTAAAATCTTTTTTCTGAGATGCCTCTGCAACCCTATTCTTTAATGTATCAGCTAAAGAAGATATGGGGGCCACAGAGTTCATAAGCTCGTGAGTCATTACGCGTAACAGTTTTTGCCAAGCGTTAGTTTCGTTTTCGTCTAATGCCTCGTTTATATTTTGAAATGCAATTAGTTTAAATTTTTTATTTTCATTTTGAAATGCAGTGGCCGATAATTGTATTTTAATAGTTTCTTTTCCTGTGGGGATAGAAATTACTATATTATTGCCGGGCATTAACTCTATAACTTCTTTATACAAAGCTTCATTTCGTTTAGCAAGAGAGTGTATTGTTTTTAAATACGGAATTTGCAATAATTTTTTGAACGATTCATTCATCCATAATATTTCTCCGCCTTCAGTTTCGTAAGATAAAATACCGGTATCAACTATTTCTAATATGGTTTTTAAATGCAGGTATTGAGTTTCTTTTTCTTTACTGATTACTTTAAATGTAGAGTTTATTTGGTTAAAACCTGAGCGAAAGGGCTGTAATTCGGATGGAGCTTGCTTTACATCAAAATGCCTTGAAAAATCGCGGTAATGAACCGATTCAACAAATTGCTCAATTTCTACTTGTGCTTTTTTATGAAATTGGTAATATTCAAAAAACTGATAAACAATTAAAGGCACAAGTATAATTTCGGCAGCGTACCATTCTTTAACCAACACATACGATGCTAAAAATAATGTAGCAAACATAATTAACGCACGTATAAATATGCTTTTGCTAAATGCTTTAGATGTCATATTTACTTATTCTTCTGTAAAGCGCTGTGCGTGTTATGCCTAATTCTTTAGCTGCTTTACTTATGTTGCCATTATTTTTTTCTATTACCCTAAGTATGGTTTGTTTTTCTATAGAGCTTAATTTGGTATCATCATTTTTAGCAACATCTGCTGCACCCGATTCAATAGGAGAAAATAAAAGATCGGATGCTTGTAATATATCTCCTTCGGCCATAATAACTGCCCGTTCAATAACATATTGTAACTCGCGCACGTTGCCGGGGTAAGTATATTGCTGCAATTTATCTAAAGCTTTATCATCATAATGTATGCCGTGCTTTAAATATTTATCTCCATAAAATTTTGCAAAATGCTTAGCTAATAAAACAATATCCTCTTTCCTGTCCCGCAAGGGAGGTACCACTATTTCAACTGTATTAATGCGGTAAATAAGGTCTTTCCTAAAACATTGTTCATTAGCTAATTCACGCAGTGGTAAGTTAGTAGCGCAAATAAGGCGTATATCAATATCTGTTGGAGCGTTTGAACCCAGGCGCGTTAGTTGCCTGTTTTGCAATACACTTAATAATTTTGCCTGTTGTTGTAGAGATATGTTGCCAATTTCATCCAGAAAAATAGTGCCTCCGTTAGCTGCTTCAAATCGCCCTGCACGGTCTTCGCGTGCATCGGTAAAAGCACCTTTTTTATGCCCAAATAATTCGCTTTCAAATAAGCTTTCGGTTAAAGCGCCCACATCAACTTTTACAAAAGGTTGTTGTGCGCGCAACGATTTTTTATGGATTTCTTTTGCAATAAGGTCTTTGCCAGTTCCATTCTCCCCTAAAATAAGAATGTTGGCATCTGTGGGCCCCACCTTATTTATTTTATGAAAAATACTAAGCAAGCCGTCGCTTTCACCAATTAAAGCAGTATCAATATTTTTTTGTTTACCCGAGCCTTCTTTTTTTTCCAAAATGCCAGCAATTGTTTTAGTTAGTTTTTGGTTATTCCAGGGTTTAACAACAAAATCAGTAGCTCCTTCTTTTAACGAACGTATGGCCAATTCAATATCTGCGTAAGCAGTTATCATTATAATGCTAAGTGCAGGTTTTATTTCTTTAATACGCTTTAACCAGTATATACCCTCGTTGCCTGTGTTTACAGATGCGCTAAAATTCATATCAAGCAGCACAAGGTCGAACATTTTTTTTGAAATAAGTGATAAAATATTTTCGGGATTTTTTTCGGTTACAACTTCTTTCGCCTCGTTTTTTAATAACAGGTTAATTGCAATAAGCACATCCTTATCGTCATCAACAACCAGTATGTTTGCTTTTTTTAATTCCACTAACGGTAATAAATTACTGTAAAGATATTTTAATGAGAAGAATTGGCAATAGATGATTGTATAAAAAATACAGGTGTGCCAAAACCGAACACAAAGTGTGCGAAAACGGACACTTTTAATTTTTACATATGCCCTAACTATTTATATATCAATAAATAATAAGTGTGGCACAAAATTCCCTTAATAATAATTGGTTGAACTAGCTATAATGAATGTATAGTGTGCGTTGAATTTATTTAAGAGTAGTGTTTTTTTTAAATTTAAAGCCACTATACATTTTAATTAAGCAGTAAAGAAATTATGGACAGAGTTATTCCGAAGAAAAAGTGGACAACAAAAAAAATTATTTCTATTTCAGTTATAGCAATTATTGTTTTATTAATTGCATGCAGTTTTTATTTTACATCGGGTAAATCAAAACTAAATGTAAATACCGAACGAATTACTATAAGCGAAGTAACCAAAGGTTCTTTTAAAGAATTTATACCCGTAAACGGAATTGTGCTGCCGATTACTACTATTTATTTAGATGCTATTGAAGGAGGCCGTGTTGAAGAAAAATATGTAGAGGACGGAACCATGATGAAAAAAGGTGACCCCATTTTAAAACTGACTAATACAGATTTGGAGTTGAGTTTGGCAAATCAGGAAACTTCGGTTTTTAATTTATTGACCCAAATGCAAATATCACGTAATGCCGCAAGGCAAAACACCATTATGAAATTAAATCAACGTACCGATGTAGATAATATGCTAAAGGAAGCTGAACGTGTTTATACAATGGACAAAAAATTATTTGAGCAAGGTGTAATTGCCGCGCAAGAGTATAAACAATCAGAAAACGCTTATAACTATGCCTTACAAAAAAAGAAACTTACCGAAGAAATTTTAAAGCAAGATTCTATTTCTATTGAGCAAGAAAGTAATCAATCTAAAGAATCATATAAACGTACAGAAGAAGCTTTAAAAATTATGCGTAAAAAGGTGGAAGATTTAATTGTACGGGCCCCTATTGATGGCCAGTTAACATCAATGGATATTGAAATAGGGCAAAATAAAAACAAAGGTGAGCGCCTTGGGCAAATTGATGTGCTTAGTGGTTTTAAGGCACGTGTTGATATTGATGAACATTACATATCACGCATATATAACGGCTTAGTTGGCGAATTTACTTTTGCCGATAAAGATTATAAGCTTACCATATATAAAGTTTACACACAGGTTTCTAACGGTAAATTTCAGGTGGATATGAAATTTGACGGCGAGGTTCCAAAAGGCATTCGCCGGGGGCAAACTTTACAAATACGCCTTGCGTTAAGTGATGAAACGCAGGCACTACTTGTACCAAAAGGGGGGTTTTATCAACAAACTGGCGGTAATTGGATTTTTAAAGTAAACGAGGATGGCTCGGTTGCCTATAAAACAGACATCCAGTTAGGTCGTCAAAACCCGGAATATTATGAAGTGCTTGGAGGGCTGAAAGCGGGTGATAAGGTAATTACATCGGGCTACGAGAATTATGAAAACTCGCAGGAGCTTGTATTAAAAAAGAATAACTGATAAATTAAAATATATACATATGAGTGTAATAACAATAACCGATTTAGAAAAAATTTATCGTACCGAAGAAGTGGAGACCGTTGCTTTAAATAAAATTTCGTTCGAAATTAAAGAAGGCGAGTTTGTAGCTATAATGGGCCCGTCGGGTTGCGGCAAATCAACGTTATTAAATATTTTAGGTTTGTTAGATGACTTAGATGGCGGCAGTTTTAAGTTTAATGGTATAGAAGTATCGGGTTTTACCGAGCGTAAACGTGCCGAAATGCGTAAGCATAATATTGGTTTTGTTTTTCAGAGCTTTAATTTA
The DNA here is from genome assembly GCA_035261565.1 of Bacteroidia bacterium. Lineage (GTDB taxonomy): Bacteria > Bacteroidota > Bacteroidia > B-17B0 > Aurantibacillaceae > PALSA-968. Next base: position 2,308 of record DATFTU010000323.1, on the reverse strand, counting down.
ATTGATGAGCTTACTGTTTTTGAAAACGTAGAACTACCACTTATATATACAGGCATACCTGCAGCCGATAGAAAAAAAATGGTTGACGAAGTATTGGATAAAATACAAATAGCGCATCGCCGTAATCACTACCCGCAACAGCTTTCGGGCGGGCAACAACAGCGTGTAGCAGTGGCGCGTGCCGTGGTAAATAAACCCAAACTAATTTTGGCCGACGAGCCTACCGGTAACCTCGACTCAAGAAATGGTAACGATGTTATGCAATTACTTACCGACCTTAATGAACAAGGTACTACTATTATTATGGTTACTCACTCTGAACACGATTCGCGTTACACACACCGTATTATTAATATGCTGGATGGGCAGATTATAACCCAAAACATCAAAGTATAATGTTTAAAAACTATTTTAAAATAGCTTTTCGCAATTTGCTTCGTAATAAAAGTTACGCCATTATTAATATTATTGGTTTAGCAATAGGTATTGCCAGTACGGCGCTTATTTTTTTGTGGGTTGAGGATGAATTAACCTTTAACCATTATTTTCAAAACAGAGAACAGCTTTTTAAAATAAAAGACAGGCAAACCTATGATGGAAAAACATACGTGTTTGATGCCACACCCGGCCCATTGGCACAAAACATAAAAGCAGATGTACCGGGTATAAAATACGTAGCTCGTTCTACCTGGGGTGATAACTTATTGCTTTCGGTTAATGATAAAAATATTTACTCACAGGGTAATTATGTCGACCCTGATTTTTTGAAAATGATGCGTTTTGAGTTTTTAAAAGGTAATGAGACAAGTGCTTTTACTCAATTAAAGTCTATTGTACTTACTGAAAAAACTGCTGATAAGTTTTTTGGTAATATTGATGTTATTGGCAAATCATTGAAAGTAAATAATGGCGAAAGTTATGTTGTATCGGGTGTTATAAAAAACCTGCCTGAAAATACGTCGTTTCGTTTTGAGTGGCTGGCTCCTTTTAAAATTTATGAAAATCAAAACAAGTGGCTGACTGAATGGGGGAATAATAGTATTATAACGTATGCTGAAACAGAGCCAACCTCAAATCTGACGGACATAAATAAAAAAATAGAGCGGTATATTGCTACAAAGGCTGAAGGGTCAACCGTATTTTTATCTCTTTACCCGATGGAAAGATGGAGGCTTTATGATAGTTTTGATAAACAAGGAAAAGAAATTGATGGTTCAATTAAATATGTAAGGCTGTTTAGTATCATAGCCTGGATAATTTTATTTATAGCATGCATTAATTTTATGAATTTGGCTACGGCCAGTTCAGAAAAAAGAGCTAAAGAAGTGGGTGTTAGAAAAGCATTAGGGTCTGATAAAAAAACACTTGTCGCTCAATTCTTAAGTGAATCCCTTATTATGTCGTTTGTAGCAGCCTTATTAGCCGTTATGTTGGTTTACGCTATTTTGCCATTGTTTAATGGTCTTATTCAAAAACAACTTAGTGTAGCTGTTTTTTCGCCCCTGCACATAATTGCTTTACTATGCATTACAATAGTATGCGGCATTATTTCCGGAAGTTATCCGGCATTTTATTTATCGTCTTTTAATCCCGTGGCTATATTAAAAGGTTCCAAATCAAACACCAATTCAAATTCGGGTGCCGGTTTAATACGAAAAGGATTGGTAATTATACAGTTTTCTGTTTCGGTAGTTTTAATTATTTGCACAATTATTATTTATAAACAAATACAACATGTAAAAAATAGAGATATTGGTTATACTAAAGAAGGGTTGCTATATACAGCATTAAAAGGAAATTTGGGCGAAAAATTTACTGGCGTTAAAAACGATTTGCTAAAAATACCTGAGGTAAAAAATGCTTGCTTAAGTACAGATGAATTATTACAGCTGGGCTCTAATTCAGGTGATTTTGAGTGGCCCGGTAAAGACGCCTCAAAATCAGTCTTAATTGGGATGGAGTATGTTAGCCCGGAATATATTGGTACGGCTGGCTTTAAATTAAAAGGGGGAAGAGATTTTTATCTAAATGCCCCTGCAGATAGTACCAACATAATTATTAATGAAGCTTTAGCTAATTTAATTGGTAAAAAAGATGTGGTTGGTACGCAAATATACCGGCATGATGGCGGTAGTAAATATACTATAGTTGGCGTGATAAAAGATTTTCTGTATAACTCTATGTACCGTAAAGCTCAACCAATGATACTTTTTTCAAATGTTTCAAATGTAAATTATCTTACTATCCGCGTTGGTACAAACAAAAACCTTAAAACTACTGTATCAAAAATTGAAAAGATTATAAAAAC
>DATFTU010000322.1:0-5577 GCA_035261565.1 Bacteroidia bacterium | reverse complement strand
TGCCACAACATTGTTAGCTTTTTTTTCTTCGCCTGCTCCAATGGTATCATGCGGGTTAGCAGGTGTTTTATATGTAAACGTATAAAAATACCCATCATTGCCTTTTGGCATAAGCTTATATTCAGCAAATTTGCTGCTTATGTAATTTGCAGCCAAAGTCTCTTCAGTACTTCCTGTACCTCGCCCTTTTAAAGCATCGCTCGCCAAATAAGTAATATGTTTTTTTATTTCGGTAATTTGTATTTGCTGTGCATAGCAAACCCAACTTATAAAACTTAAAAATAACGCAAGTATGTTTTTATTCATGCCAGTAAAAGTAACCTAAACTATTTCTTTACCAAAACAGGAAATACTATAAGCTTTAAATAAAAACGGAAATTGCTTTTATTACGAATAGGCTAAAAAGCCTCTCCAATAGTAAAATAATAATTTACTGCATTATTGCTTAAACCTACATCAAACCTAAGGTTAATATGTTGTTTTTTATCTATCAGTGCCCTTATACCACCACCATAGGCTATGCGGGTATATTTAAAATTAAACTGATTTATTTCGGGAGCCACACTGCCCACGCCAACAAACGCCGCAACACCTAACCGCCAAAATAAAAAAGCTCTATATTCCGTCTGCAAAATCCAACAATCTTTATCGCGATAACGCCCGTTATACAAACCACGCATACGGGCATCGCCGCCTAAGGTGGCCATTTGGTAAAAAGGTACATTGCCCGCATTTGCAAATGCGTAAGCATTAAAAGCCAATACTTGTTTTGAAGGCAATGCCACATAGGTGGACATGTTTACCGAATATTTATCGAACCTGTAACTGCTGCCCATAACCGGCGAGTTGGTTAAAACAACAAGCTCTACATAATAGCCTTTTGTGGCATAAAACTGGCTGTTACGGTTATCATATTTAAACACCGCGCCACCGCCCGATACATAACCACCTTTGTTACCCGGTATTGTACCTTTTACCAATAAGCCCGTATCGCTAAACTGAGAAAAAGTACTGTGGTCAAACGAATATTTTAACCCGGCATACATATGCGGGCGGATTTTTTTTAGCACATTAACCTGAAAGCGGGGAACTTTTATATAATACCTTTCCTGAAAATAGCCGGGTATATTATTGCCTGTGCCAAAAAATAAATAATTTTCGCTTTGATAGCCAAGCTCTCCGTATACATTGTATTTCTCCCGGTTAAACCATAATTGATATGGCATACTAAAAACAACTTGGTTTAACTGCGTATCAGTAAACGCAAATGTTATGTTAGAATGGCGCATGCTATCAGGCTCATTTTTTTGCCTAAAACTAAAAAGGCCTGCAGCGCCAAAACCCCACTTGGTTTCGGGCTGGTAAAAAACAACCGGTAAGGCAACAATTTTATAGTGTTTTACATGCGTGGTATCTCTAACAGCTTGTAACGACAAGCCTATAGAAATAAAACACAATGTAAAAAGCAACTTTATTTGCATATTATACGATTAGAAAATGGTACAGAGAATTATTTTTTAAGAAAACACATAAATTAATTTTTACCGGAATTTAAAAGCTATTAAAAAGAAGAGTAAATAATATGTTTTATGGAATAATTTTTTCCATTACGGGTTTATTAGTAGCTATTTCTTTGCCGTGCAACTCAACATATTTTACGGTTGGCAAACCAAATGCCGCAGGCCCAACCTGAATATAAATTTTAGTTAGTAACGAAATTTTGCCTTGTATATCCGTATAAGCATTATACTTAGCATCTTTATCTACTCTATTTATATATATTTTCTTTTTTTTGTATGAAACAAATTTTACAACATAAGTCTGCTTTTCTTTATCAATTAATTTGGTGTCTAACCCATAAACCAAATGCCTTTGAAAGTATGAAAGTTCTTTATCTTCTCCTTTGTCTGAATACCGTATCCAATAAGTGTGTACAGGGTCTTGCTCAATCACAGTTTTATCGGCATTGCAATTTATATCGTACACAATAATGTTATGGTTTTCGCTTAACTGTATGTAAAAAAGGAGTACATCTTTCTTTCTGGGTTTATATAGTGTATCTGTATTTTTTTCATCAAAATATGGAATAGTTTTTTCTTTCCGCTCAATTTTAAACGATGAGTTTATAAGTATTAATACAATAAAAAAAACTACAATAGCAACATCTGAAAAATGTGTTTTTATGTTTTTAAAAAACTGTTTCACGGTTAGGTTAATTTAATTCCGATAATTCCGATTAGTATCAATAAAAAGAAAAACAGGTTGAGGTACGAAAACGATTCTTTTAATATTATAATATCGGCAATTTTTACACCAATTAAAGCAATGGCCATCCACACGGAAAAGGCAACCGAGGCCGATAATTTTTGCATGGCTTTTGAAAAGAAAACAATATTGGCTATGCCAAACATCACATATAAAATGGCAGGAAACAACAATAACAACCCCTCTTTAGTTGAAAATATTTGCAGCACATTTGTTTTTATCAGTTTTTTAAACTCTAAATATTTCAGGCTGTAAATCCAACAAATTTCAGATATGGAAGCAATAAATATGTAAACCCAGGCTATCATACGTGGCTTTCGTGTTCTATCAATTCGGTATCATAATTTGTATCAAATACTTCCACCTTTTTTATTTTTTGGTTGGCATTAAAAAGGTTCATAAAGTTTTTACGCAAATTATGGTACGTTTTAAAATATTTATTTTTTTCCAGCTTGTTTTCATCCACTTTTTTTACCAATGCCAAGTGTTGCAAAAAATAATCTTTAGGGTAATCGTAATACAAGCCAAATTTATCGGGTTTTTTATTGGGTAAATAGGCTGTGCCAAATATCCAATCCCAAATAGCAAACTTGGTACTAAAGTTGGCAAAAAATACTTCTTTCGCATCGGCATGGTGCCACTGGTGCATCTCTGGGCCATTTATAAAATATTGTAACTTACCCGACTTTACATTTATATTAGAGTGTATATACATGCCCCACACAGCATCAATAGCGGCTTTAATGGGCACTACCAAAGGGTTTGCACCTAACAGAATGATAGGAGCAAACTCAACGGTTTGGTTAATTATAATTTCAACCGAATGCGAGCGCGAACCGGCTAACCAATCAACCATAGTGGTTGAGTGATGTGCCTCATGCGTTTTCCATAAAATTTTTGAGTTGTGCTGCCACCTGTGAAACCAATAAATATAAAAATCGTGTATTACGAGAAAAAACAGAACCTGGCCAATAAGCGGCCAATCGGATATAAGTTGTAAGCGCGATAAATTAAATGTATGATCTATGGGTTTAATAATGTAATCGAATATTAAAATCTGAAGAAAAAAACTTTGTATTAACGAGTACCAAACAAAATCTAACCAAAAACCTTCTCTGAAAAAGGGAAGGCCTTTGGTGTAAGGAAATTTCCTCTCTAAAATTACAAACGTAAGCATACTGAAAACAGTAATGCAGGAAGTAATAATTAATAGTTTTGCTTCAGACATATTAGCTTACTACTATTTCAACACCAACTGACTGGCAGTTACATTTCTTAAACGTTTGCGTGGCTCCATTTCGCTTTCGTAAACAACTTTTACGCCATCGCCTAAAGCTGTTTCAATATCACGAATGTCTTTCATTAAACGTATCATGCCACCGGTTTCAACTGATGCTGCGTGGTCTGACCCCCACATAGCTCTATCAAGTGTATAATGCCTTTCAACAAAGCAAGCGCCAATTGATACCGCTGCCAATGTAGTAGCTAAACCTGTTTCGTGCCCCGAATAGCCAATTGGGTTAGTTGGGTACATTTGCTGCAAGGTATTTATCATACGTAAATTCAATTCAGTTGGCGGACAAGGATATGATGATGTTGAATGTGCAATTAATAAATTATCGGTGCCTAAAAATTCAATGGCTTCTTTAATTTCATCTAAAGTCGACATACCGGTAGATAACATAATTGGTTTACCAGTAGCTTTTACTTTTTCTAACAAGGCATGATCAGTTAGCGAAGCCGAAGCCATTTTATATAACACCGGGTTAAACTGCTCAATAAAATCAACCGAAGGTTGGTCCCAGCAAGATGCAAACCAATCTATGCCTTTTTGGTGGCAATACAAGTCGATTTCTAAATATTCATCTAAACCAAATTCAATTTTTCTTTTGTAATCAATATATGTCATTTGTCCCCAGGGAGTTTCTCTTAGTTTATTCCACTGGTCTTTTGGTACACAAATTTCAGGCGTTCGTTTTTGAAATTTTACCGCATCACAGCCCGCTTCAACTGCTCCATCAATTAATTTTTTCGCAATTTCAAGCGAACCGTTGTGGTTAATTCCAATTTCTGCAATTACGTAGCAAGCTTCGCTGCTTCCGATTTTGCGACCGTTGTGTAAAGTTATGTTGTTCATTTTTTTTGTTTTTTAGCGTTTATAATTAGTTCTGCAAATTCTCTAAAACAGCCGTAACCTCCGTTTTGGCTGCATATATAATATACCTGTTGTTTAACCATATCCATCGCATCGGCCGGACAGGCAGTTAAACCAACGTGTTCCATCACTTCTAAATCATTTACGTCATCGCCTATATAAGCAACTTGTTCTAAGCTTAATTTTCTTTTTTTTACAATTTCATTAAGTACAAGTAATTTGTTTTTAATGCCTAAATGAAGTTCTTTAATTTTCAATTTTTCAGCACGCTTGGCAACCGATGGAGAAAGCTCTCCAGTTATAATACCGGTTTCAACTTCGGCCAGCTTTAAAAGCCGCTCTACCCCCATTCCATCACGTATAGAAAAACGCTTTAGTTGCTCTCCATCAGCCCCATAATAAACTCCATTATCAGTAAGCACACCATCTACATCTGTTAACAGTAGTTTTATTTTTTTTGCTTTGGTATTTAATTCTTTTTTCAACATCCTAATTTTATATAGCTGTCCACCCTCCATCAACTACTAAATTTGCTCCGGTCATATAAGCTGATGCATCACTGGCTAAAAACACAATAGCTCCTTTATAATCGGTTGGCTTAGCCATTCGGCCCAACAAAGTTTTTTTAGCATAGTTCTGTGTAAAAAATTCATCCTGGTTATTTTCAACACCACCCGGAGAAAGCGTATTTACTCTAACTCCTTTATTGCCCCAATAAGCAGCCAAAAAGCGTGTAAAATTTAAAACGGCTCCTTTGGTTGTTGGATAAGCGGGCGATTTATAAAAGGTTTGGTTTCCGTTCCTGTCTACATAAATAGATTGGTCGGGCCCCACCATGCCGTATGTTGAGGCCACATTAATAATACTGCCTGAGCCTTGCTTAGCCATAGGTGTACCCAACACCTGCGAACATAAAAACACGCCATTTACATTAACCTTCATAGATTTTTCGAACATATCTAAAGGATAATTTTCGAACATAGATTGATGGCCCGCCAATGCCGGATTTTCAAACATATCGTTAATGGCAGCGTTGTTTACCAAAATATCTATACGCCCAAACTCAGTCAGTATTTTATCGCACGCCGCTTCTAACGATTTAATATTTGTTACATCAAGCTCAAGCCCTAAATGGTTTTTACCTAAGCCCACAGCTT
>DATFTU010000321.1:0-5698 GCA_035261565.1 Bacteroidia bacterium | reverse complement strand
TTTGAAATAATGGTTGATTTGCTGTTCTTTCCGATATGAATCATCTTCGTTCCAGTATCTGCTTGCTGGTAATTGTTTGTTACAGCAACCGAGTAAAATTCTCCAACCGAATTATTTCCTTTTAAAATAACCGAAGGATATTTCCATGTAACGGCAGAACCTGTCTCTACTTGTGTCCACGATATTTTCGAATCATCTTCCAAGCAAATACCACGCTTGGTAACAAAATTAAAAATACCACCTTTCCCTTCTTTATCACCAGGGTACCAGTTTTGTACTGTGCTATATTTTACTTCCGCGTTTTTATGCGCTATAATTTCTACAATAGCTGCGTGCAACTGATTTTCATCGCGCTGTGGCGCAGTACAACCTTCTAAATATGACACGTAGGAATCTGCTTCAGCAACAATCAACGTACGTTCAAACTGACCGGTACCGCTTGCGTTAATTCTAAAGTAAGTCGATAGTTCCATTGGGCAACGCACACCTTTTGGTATGTAGCAAAACGACCCATCTGTAAACACGGCACTATTTAAGGCACCGTAAAAATTATCGGTATAAGGCACAACCATGCCCATGTATTTTTTTATCAACTCAGGATGCTCTTGTACAGCCTCGCTAAACGAACAAAAAATAATTCCTTTTTCGGCAAGTGTTTCTTTAAACGTAGTTTTAACCGATACGCTATCAATTACGGCATCAACAGCAATTCTGCTTTCAACACCACTCAAGCGTTTTTGTTCTTCTAATGATATGCCCAGTTTTTCGAATGTTTTTAAAAGCTCAGGGTCAACTTCATCTAAACTGTTTAGTGTCTTTTTTTGTTTAGGTGCCGAATAGTAAATAATATTATTAAAATCCGGTTTCGGGTATTTTACATGCGCCCATTTAGGCTCCTCAAGGGTAAGCCAATAGCGATAGGCTTTTAAACGAAACTCAAGCAACCACTCAGGTTCATTTTTTTTCTTCGATATAAAACGGATAATGTCTTCGTTTAAACCAACCGGTGCCGAATCGGCCTCAATATTGGTAACAAAACCATACTTATAGTCGTTACTTATGTGTTCTTCTAAAATTTCGTTAGCCATCTCTATTTAATCTTCTCTCTAAGCTATACCGAAAAACTTTCGCCACAACCGCAGGTGCGTGCAGCATTGGGATTTTTAAATACAAATCCTTTTCCATTTAATCCGCCCGAGTAGTCTAACTCCGTACCTACTAAGTACAAAAAGCTCTTGCGGTCAACTACTACTTTTACACCATTATCTTCAAAAACCTGGTCGCCCTGCTTCATTTCATTATCAAATACAAGGTTGTACATTAAACCCGAACAGCCTCCTCCGTCAACACCCACGCGTATAAAAGTGCCCTCAGGCCTGTTTTCTTCTTTTATTAATTGTGCAGCATGTTCCTTAGCTGCGTTTGATACTGTAATCATTTTTATTTAGACTAATTCTAAAATTCACTACAAAAGTACCACTTTTATGGTATATAGTAAAGTAATTGATAAATTAATTTTTGTGAATACTAAGGAACGTGAAAGAAATTGAAATTACTAACCGAGGCTTACTTTTTTACAAACTCGCCCATTTTATTGTCGTAGTTTAAAAAATATCCACCTTTTGGCAAGTTGCTGCAATCTATTTTATTGCCATAACCACGTTTTACAATATTTCCGTATTGGTCGTAAATTTCATACATGGTTTCAGCCGGTTTGTCGCTGCAAGAGAAGTTAATATCTTTAGATACTTTTTGAGGTGCAAAAATTACATCGCAGCTTTGGCTGTTAAAGTCAACCGCTTTTGATAAACGAGGCTGTCCGCTGTAATCAGTTTGTTTTAAGCGGAATTGGTTTTTGCCTGAATGCGGAGTTACTTTATATTCATAATCATTAGGGCCGGCAGTGCCTTTTCCATCAACTTCACCCACTTTTACCCATTTATTCCAGCGGAATTGTTCAATAATAAAAGGCAATTTCCCGCTTTCGCCTTTAGTAGTAAATTTAAGCGTACCATCAGCGCTAACGCTCATAGCAGTAACTTCATAGGTACTTTTTGGCTTTAAAACTTCGGGGTTAAGTACTTTTGGGCGGCAATCTTCTTTGTGTTTTATTTTAATTTCAACCTTATCTCCAATAGTTAATTTGTGTGGTTTAAAATCTATTTCGAAAGCGCTTGATTGGGTTTCGTCAGTTGTTAAATTTCCGTTTACATAAACCTCAGTAACGCAAAAACCCACGCCACCACTGGCAAATGGGTTCTGCACATATAAATTCTTTCCTTGATAATTGCCTTCAATAATAATGACTCCGCCCTGCGAAAAAGCTAAAAAAGCACAAGCTGAAAATATAAAACCTAAAAAATATCTTTTCATGTTAAAATTTAGTCTGACAAATTTGATGGCAATAATAATCCGAATAATCCGAAAATCAAAATATTTAATTTAGAAATTTATAATTATATGGAGATACCCTTCTTGTACGAATGTAATTGTTATCTTTAGCGGCTTTGAAGCATTTTAGATTCATATTTTTATTCTTCATTTCTTCATTTGCGTACGCGCAACAATATCCTTTTTGGACTCAGTACCGAAGTAATTTTTTTATGATGAATCCGGCAGTTGCCGGTTCACGTGAGGATATAGATTTCCGTATGTCGTACCGCAACCAATGGGTTGGTTTTAGCGGTGCGCCAAAAACAATGGGCGCCAGTTTGCACGGTAAATTATATAAAGGCAAAATGGGCGTGGGTGGTTATATTTTTCAGGATAAAATAGGTGTTTTTTCATACACCAGCGCTGCACTTGCTTATGCTTTTAAAATCAAGTTTGATGACGTATACCTTTCCATAGGGGCTAATGGAAGTTATAATACCATGGGCATTAATGGTGGTTTGCTTACTTACCAAAACACACAAGATGTGGCCATGTCTAATGTTATAGCTACACAAAAAGCACATGCGTTTAATGCAGCAGCAGGTGTGTTGTTGTATAACGATAGGTTTCATATTGGTTTTTCCATGAATAATTTAGCGGGTACAACCTACAATTATGATAAAACCACCGAAATTGTTAAGCGTGGCATTTACAAAACCGTACCGCATTTTTGTGCATCGGTCGGGTATAAATGGAGCGAAAACCAAAATTTTATTTGGGAGAATAATTTAATGGCTGTTTATGTTAGCGGTGTACCTATTTTGGTTGATTATTATTTGCGCCTGCACATAAAACAAGCCTTTTTTGTAGGCGCCGGTATACGCCTGGGCGTTGCCGTTGAGGGGCAGTTGGGGTATACGTTTCCCGAATGGGGTCAAATCAGTTATTCATATGATTATAACACAAATGGCTTAAGCGGCACCAATAGTGGCACACATGAAATTAAACTGGCATTTTATTATTCGAAGAAAAAACAACAACACGGGCGGGGCTTAAACGAGTTTAAAAACCAAAAATATCAATACATGTTGTAAATGGCGGGTAACTCGTTCGGAAATATTTTTACCCTCACAACTTTTGGCGAATCGCATGGCGAGGCCATTGGTGGCATTATTGATGGCTGTCCGGCCGGTTTAAAAATTAATGTCGATTTTATACAGAACGAGGTTAACAGGCGTAAGCCTGGCCAGTCGCATATAGTAACACAGCGTAAAGAAGATGATACAGTGCGTTTTCTTTCAGGTATTTTTGAGGGTATAACAACAGGTGCACCCATTGGTTTTTCTATTAATAACGACAACCCAATAAGTAAAGATTATAACCATCTTAAAGATACGTATCGTCCCTCACATGCTGATTATACGTATCAGCAAAAATACGGCCACCGTGATTACCGCGGCGGAGGCCGCTCATCAGCCCGCGAAACCGCAACGCGGGTGGTGGCAGGTGCTATTGCAAAATTGTTATTAAACCACTACGGCATACAGCTTTTTGCCTATGTATCGCAGGTGCATAACATTAAATTAAATAAAGTCCACACCGAAATTAATTCTGAGGACATAGATAAAAACATTATCCGTTGCCCTGATGAAAAAACAGCGCGACAAATGATTGAGTATATTGAGGTCATACGTAAACAAGGCGATACCGTGGGCGGTGTTATTACTGGTGTTATAAAAAACATGCCTGTTGGCCTTGGCGAACCTGTGTTTGATAAACTGCATGCACAACTGGGCAAAGCCATGTTGAGTATAAATGCTGTTAAAGGTTTTGAATATGGCGCAGGGTTTAACTCTATAAACTACAAAGGCTCTGAACTGAATGATATTTTTGAAAACAAAAATGGCATACACACCAAAACCAACAACAGTGGCGGTATACAAGGCGGCATAAGCAATGGTGAGGATATTTATTTTAATGTGGCCTTTAAACCGGTGGCCACACTTATGCAAACACAACAAAGTGTAAATGCAGCCGGAGATGAAATTACTTTAGAAGGCCGTGGCCGGCACGACCCATGTGTATTGCCCCGTGCTGTGCCTATTGTTGAAGCTATGGCAGCACTTGTGCTGGCCGATTTTTTATTGCTTAACAAAGCCACTAAACTGTAAAACACATGCAGGTTGTTATACGCGTAGCAAAACCCGAAGAAGCCGAAGCACTTGGTAAATTGGCTGCTAAAACTTTTACCGAAACTTTTGAGTGGTACAACACTGCTGAAAACATGCGCGAGTATAACGAGTCGCATTTTAATCCTGCACATATTTTAGCGGAGATTGAAGATGAAAATTCTATTGTATACATAGCACTTATAGATAATTCCATCATTGGCTATGCCAAACTAAAAAGCTCCGAAGCTCCGCCCGAATTAGGCACTTCCTTTCATATTGAAATTGAAAGGTTATATGTGAGCAAACAATTTCATGATAAAAAAGTGGGGCTTGCTTTAATGAACAAATGCATTGAAATCGCTCGTCAAAAAAACCTTAATGTTATTTGGTTGGGCGTATGGGAGCATAACCCGCGTGCCATTAATTTTTACACCCGCATAGGATTTCAAAAATTTGGCACACACATTTTTCAATTGGGCGATGATGCTCAAACAGATTATTTGATGAAGTTAAATTTACATTAATAAACTTAGTTTATTGCGTATTCTCTGCTTGTTAATTGTATTTGTTTTTCGTTAAGTAAAAAACGTTTGCCACCCCCCAAAAAGTGAAGTTTTATTCCTTCAACTGTTATAGGGTTTCCATTACAAATTTGCGAGGCATCTGTATATTTTATGTGAGCGCCATCAACAATTACTAATAAGCCCGTGCCTATAACTTCTATTTCTTCATTCTTTACAATAATTGCCGTATCATTACCTAAACCAATACCTAAAACATCCGGGTTAAAAGTTACTGTTTGTATTAAACAACCAAACTTACCGCGCTCGGTAAAATGTGTATCAATAAAAACATTGTTTATTAAATTAAGCCCCGTAGTTATCTGCATTTCACTTTTTAAGAGGGGGTTGTTACTGTTAAACGATGTTATCATGGTGTTTGTCAACACTGATGCCCCTGCACCTATACCCATTATTATAAAATTGGTTTCTTTATAATATCGTTTTCTTATCCGCGCCATTAGATGTGTGCCGGCCAATAAACTACGTGTCTTTAAAGGACTGCCATCACTAAATATAAGTATGTTAGCGTGTTTTACTTTCTCTAAATTCTCTTCCGAATCGGCCTCTGTATATAAATTAAAATTAATAATC
>DATFTU010000320.1:0-5209 GCA_035261565.1 Bacteroidia bacterium | reverse complement strand
GTAAATGTAACTTTAGTAGTTGCGTTAGCTCCTGTACGCCACACTTTTCCAAAAGGTACCACATCGCCAAATATTACCCGGCCTTTAGCACTTGGGCGCGAGTATTCAAATGTAACCTCGCCTAAAGCAAAGCTTTGTTTTATTGTTTGTGCCGGGCTTGGTGCCGGAACTTTTAATTGTTGTGCTTGTGTATTTAAACTGCCAAAGCTTAAAGCAGCAATAGCCATTGCGCTAATTATTTTTTTTGTTTTAATCATAATGATTTGTTTAGTTTTTTTAGTGTACTAAGTTTTAGTATTAAACGGCAACAAATGTAGAACATTTTAAGTCAACAAAATCTGCATCATACGAATTAACAATAATTTGTTCTTGTATAAAATAATAAACATGAAATATACCAACGGCTTTTCTTACTTTTGAGTATATAAAATTTATAAAATGAAAAAACTATTACTTATTATATTATTATTTTGCATTACTCAAATAAATGCACAAGTTATTAGTACCATTGCAGGCACGGGTTTTCCTTTCTTTAACGGCGATGGGGGTTTAGCAGATACTACTACATTTAACGAGCCTCATTCTTTACTATATGATGCTGCGGGAAATTTATACATTTCAGATTTCAGTAATGCCCGTATTCGTAAAATAAGCACTTCGGGCATAGTAACTACTATTGCTGGAACCGGAAATGGAGCTTATGGTGGCGATGGAGGACCTGCAACCTCGGCTGATATATGGGCCCCTGCAGGAATGACGTTTGATGCCAATGGCAATTTATATTTTTGCGATTTAGATAATAACCGGATACGTATGATAAATACGGCCGGCATTATAAATACAATTGCCGGCGGGGGCAATTGCGGTAATCCTTATTGTGGTGATGGAGGGCCTGCTACAGCTGCTCAGATACAAGAACCCTGGGGTTTAGTTTTTGATGCATCCGGTAATTTATATTTTTCGGATTACGGAAACAATGTTGTAAGGATGGTAAATACCTCGGGTATTATAACTACAGTAGCGGGTAATTATTCATTATCGGTGTATGGCGGAGATGGGGGGCCCGCTACATCGGCAGAATTTTTTGGTCCGCAAGGCTTAGCTTTTGATGCCGCAGGAAATTTATATATATGCGATGCCGGAAACCAACGCATACGTATGGTGAACTCAGCAGGTGTTATTAATACTGTAGTTGGAAGCGGAATAGAAGGATATACCGGAGATGGTGGGCCAGCCACGGCAGCCGACCTCAGTAGCCCGGCTGCAATGATTTTTGACACGCAAGGAAATTTATATTTTTCGGATGCGGATAATAACTGCGTGCGTATGGTAAACACGAACGGTATAATTTCGTTAGTAGCCGGCGATACAACTATTGGTTATAGTGGAGATGGAGGCCCGCCAACCGCGGCATCATTAAATAGCCCGTATGGTTTGCTTTTTAATTCTGCCGGAAACTTATTAATAGCCGATTATCAAAACGATTGCATACGTTATATTTGTAATACCCCCGATACGCTTTCAGGCTTAATTACACAACCAAACAATAGTCCGGTTACTTCGGGCCAGGTTTATGTATTCAGGCCTAAAGCAAGTAGTGTTGGTGTTTTAGATACAGCCGGTTCGGCAACCATACATACTGACGGGACGTATTCTTTTCCTAATTTACCTTATGCTGATTATTATATAGAAGCGGTAGCTAATTATACCAACGCTATTGGCACTTATTATAGTAATAAACAAGGTAATTTTCAGTGGGATTCGGCCACTTTTGTAAGCCACAAAGGCTGCTCAAGTGCAAATTACGGAGGCTATAATATTACTATAATAGAAACAACACCCTCTGCAGGTGCGGGTTTAATAAGCGGTAATGTTACCGCTTTAAGCAGTTACGGACATAGATTGGCTAACGGAGGCAATAATAGCGTTATGGGTGCGCCTTTAAAAGGTATTGATGTAAAACTTGGAAAAAACCCCGGAGGTGGTTGTGCCGCACGTACAACTACGGATGTAAATGGAAATTATTCATTTAGCGGGATAGATACCGGTTGTTATTACGTTTATATAGATATTCCAAACTTTACAGATACTTTGGTAAACACTTGTTTAACTATTACAAGCCTTGCCAGTACCAACAATAATTATTGTGTAGATTCGGTTGGAGTAGGTTTTTGTGCACTAACCACAAATATTAACCAATATGCAAACAGTAGCCAAATAAGTATTTACCCTAACCCTAATAACGGAAATTTTAATTTATTAGTAAACAATTATGAAAATATACGTGTAGAAGTATATAATATAATTGGGCAAAAGGTATTAGCGCAAGCCATACAAACTAACCTAACAAATTTAAATATTGCAGATTTTAGTAGTGGCATATATCAATTAAGGGTATTAAAAAACAACTTTGTTATTTATCAGGTAAAAGTTATAAAACAGTAATAAGAAAAAACTATTTGTTATTTTTAAGCATACTCTTATATACTTCAAAATAACGTTTGCCCATTTCTCTTTGCCCCTGGGCATTATAGTGTACTGTATCCTGATTATCGTCTATTTTGTGTATTTTCCAGGGCAGGTAAGGGCTAACAAATGCCGTTGAAGGAATACGTTTTGTAGTTTCTTCAATAATACGCTGCTGGCGTTTTCTTTCGGGTTTCAGTTCAGTCCAATAGGGCACCATGCCCCCTAAAATAAATGGAGTGTTAGCATTGGCACCTATTATATCTTTACGAAGCTGTACAATAAATGTATCTAAATCCCTTTGGTAATTTTTATAATTAGCATCTTTTTCTCCCTGATGCCAAAGGATAGCTTTTAAACTACTATGTGGATATTTTTTAAATACATAATTAATTCTCTCAACTGCATTATCAAATAAAAAATCATTTTTGTGCCAGCCTTCTCCATCAAAGCCTGTATTATCCATACCACAAGGAATTATTAAAATATCATTCTTTTTTTGAGTATATGCCTGATATAGCTTTGCAAAAGTTAAAGCAAACCCAATCCTATCGGATTGAGCGTTAAAATGCTCAAGCGGTTCTTTTGCCGGAATAATTTTTAAATCGTTAGGGGCACGCCTGCCTAATTGATATATACCATCGGCACCTTTATCTTTAATAGAATCGTACCCTCTGCCCCAATACGTATTTGATTGACCGGCCACAACAAATACATCATAGGCACTATCTTTTACTACTTCAACATCTTGTTTATCTCTTGCCGAATTAGTAGAACAACTTATAATTAGCAAAATAAACAGACTTACTAATGGGAAGCCAAATAGTATTTTACGGTGCATCAAAATTAATTCTTATAAAGTTTACGATCGAAAAAACTATATTTTATCATACAATACAAGGCTCTGATAGCATCTTTCATGCCTATTTTTTTACCTTCTTCGTATGTACGGCCGTAATAGGAGATTCCCACTTCATAAATTCTGATTTTAGGGATGCGCGCTATTTTAGCTGTAACCTCCGGCTCAAAGCCAAATCGTTTTTCTTTTAAATGAATTTTCTGAATAGTCTCTGTAAGGAATAGCTTATAACAGGTTTCCATATCTGTTAAATTAAGATTAGTAAACATGTTAGACAAAAATGTAAGAAACTTATTGCCTATACTGTGCCAGAAAAAAAGTATACGATGCGGTTTGCCCCCCATAAACCTTGAACCGTATACTACATCTGCATGGCCTTCTATAACCGGGCGCAACAGAATGTTGTATTCATTTGGGTCATATTCTAAATCAGCATCCTGTATAACCAAATAATCTCCGGTGGCTATCGAAATTCCCTTGTGCAAGGCAGCGCCTTTACCTTGATTAAACTCCTGGTTAAAAAGTTGAAAATTATGTGTTGGGTGTGAAGCTATATACTGCTCAACAACTTCTTTGGTATTATCGGTAGAAAAATCGTTTACGATAATTATTTCTTTTTCTATATCGTTGATTAAAGCTACTTCTAAAATTTTATTTAAAATCAAGTGTATTGTTTTCGCTTCGTTATAAGCAGGAATAACGATAGATAATTTTTTTTTGTTAGATGACATGGTAAAATTTAAAATACAACAATTTTTCTTTAAAATAAACGAGTGTAAATATAGTTATATTAGTGTCTTATATTACCCCATATTTTGAAAATATCTCTATTTTTATAGCTTAAATACTTGATATATGACTGAACATCCGCATAAAATTATTGATTTGAGTAAAATTGTTTTTTATGCAACTGTAGTCGTGTATTTATTACTTGCCGTATTAAAATATCCAGGCAATATTATATGCTGGGATGTTTTTGGATATTATTTATACCTCCCATTCTCTTTTATATACGATGATATTGAATTAAAAAACGGGCAACGCATTCAGGATATTATTAATACATACCACAACACGGCCACTTTTTACCAGGCTATGAAAATTGAAAGCGGGGCTTACATTATGAAATATAGCATGGGCATGGCTGTTTTATACGCTCCGTTTTTTTTTATAGGCCATATTATAGCTGTTTTTACCAGTTATCCGGCAGATGGATTTTCTTTACCATATCAGGCAAGTCTTTTTGCTGGCTGCTTGTTTTATACAATTACGGGCTTATATTTTTTACGCAAAATTTTACTTCACTTTTTTGACAATAAAACTACAGCCATTACGTTTTTATTAATAGTATTTGGCACTAATTATTTTGCCCACACAGCTATACACGGGCAAGGTGCCATGGCGCACAACCTGCTTTTTTCGTTATACGCTGCGCTCATTTATTTTACTATTAAATTTCACGAAAAATATAATTACCGATACGCCGCCATATGCGGCATACTAATTGGCATAATGGCACTTAGCAGGCCTACTGAAGTGATTGCTATACTGATTCCTGTTTTATGGGGCATAACCAATGTGGCAAGTGCCAAAGAAAAATTGAATGCCGCTTTAAAAAACTCAACTAAATTTCTGCTCCTGTTTTTTCTGGTTGGTGCCATCGGTTTTCTTCAATTTATTTATTGGAAAATACACGCAGGCAAGTTTGTGTTTAATAGCTATGGCGGAAACCCAGGCGAAGGTTTTGAATTTGCACATCCATACATTATGGAAGTTTTATTTAGCTTCAGGAAAGGTTGGTTTATTTATACACCTATAATGCTGTTGGTTTTTATCGCCTTTCCGTTTACTAAAATCAACACCTTTTTTTTAGCGCTTATAGCT
>DATFTU010000319.1:0-3448 GCA_035261565.1 Bacteroidia bacterium | reverse complement strand
TGATTTTTTAAATTTATCTGCTATCGAAAATAAGTTGCAAGGTTATAATGCCTGCTTTTTTTGTTTGGGAGTTTCATCAATTGGTGTGAAGGAGGATGAATATACCAGGCTAACCTATACGCTTACCATACATGTAGCAAGTACTTTATCGCGTTTAAATAATGATATGGTTTTCTGCTATGTTTCAGGCGCCGGTACAGATAGTACTGAAAAAGGCAAGAGCATGTGGGCGCGTGTAAAGGGTAAAACCGAAAACGATATACTGAAACTGCCTTTAAAAAAGGCTTATATGTTTCGCCCTGGTTATATGCACCCAACACCCGGAGCAAAAAACACTTTAAAGGCCTACAAGTACATGACCTGGTTATACCCAGTTTTAAGGGCTATATTCCCTAAATCGGCTTGTTCTTTACGAGAAGTGGGTATTGCTATGATTAACTCGGTTACAAAAGGGTATCCTAAAAATATTTTAGAAGTAAAAGATATAGTTAACTTGGCTACTAAGTAAATCTACACTAAATCAAATAGGTTGTTAACCCCAGGGTAACGACCCACAGTAAAACCTTCAGCATAACGTGTGCCAATAGCACGGCCCCATAAACTCATTTTAGCATTTAAAGCCTCTAAAAACTCGGGGCTTGAAATAGGCGTTTGTGGCTCTTTTGAATTTGGATCGTAAAACTGTGACGAAAAAGCCATAATGGCTTCTCGTTTTTTATCGGCATAATCAGTTACATCAACTACAAAATCAGGGTGAATGTAATTATCCTGTATATAATGATAAACAGCTTTCGGACGCCATGCTGCTTGCTTGGTATCTATTTTAACCAGACCTGAATAAAAGCAGGCATCGGCCACCAATTTAGCAGCCCTGCCATGGTCAGGGTGCCTGTCAGATATGGCATTACATAAAACAATCTGAGGTTTATGTTCTCTTATAACCTTAATAATTTCGAGGATATGAGGTTGTGTATTTTCAAAAAAACAATCGGCAAACTGTAGCTGTTTTCTAAAAGCTACACCCATTATTTTAGCCGATTTCATAGCTTCCTGGGTGCGTAATTCGGCATTGCCACGTGTACCCATTTCGCCTAAGGTTAAATCTAATAAGCCTGCAGTTTTACCAAGTGCAATATGTTTTAAAATGGTGCCGGCGCAACTAAGCTCAATATCATCAGGGTGTACCCCAATGGCTAAAATATCTACTTGCATAAACTTTTATTTCCCCTCAATCCACTTAATAATTTCAGGATCGTTAGGCTTTGTTTTCGAATCGATATGTTTTATTAGATGCCCGTTTTCGTCCAATAAATACTTATTAAAATTCCAACTTACTTTTGAGTCTTCAACACCATTTAAGTTTTTGTCTTTTAACCAGGCATAAACAGGGCTGTCTTTAATAGTTATTTTTTCCATAATAGGAAAAGTAACACCATAGTTTTTAGTACAAAACTCTCTTATATCAGCGCTTGTACCGGGTTCTTGTCCCATAAAATCATTACAAGGAAAACCAATAATGGTAAAGTTTTTATCCTTATATTTTTCATAAACCTCTTCCAGTTCTTTATACTGGGGGGTAAAACCACACTTACTGGCGGTGTTTACCACCATAATTTTTTTGCCTTTTAAGCTGGCAAAATCAAAATCTGCCCCTTCAAGGGTTTTAACTTTAAACTGGTGGATAGATTTTGTGTCTGTTCCAATAAATGCGCTCATGGCTAATAGGGTTATGGCTAATATTGTTTTCATAGGGTAAAATTAGTCAATAATTAGGTGTAAAAAGCGTTAAATCTTTAGTTATTTTTGTACCCGCTTTTGAACACATCAAACATCATAGCTTTATTACGAAAAGAGTTTCTTTTAGAATTCAGGCAAAAAACTGCTTTGGCAAGTATATTGCTGTATGTGCTAAGTATAGTTTTTATCAGTTTCCTTAGTTTTAAAAATGGCATAAAGCCTGATGTTTGGGGTGCTTTATTTTGGTTAGTATTGTTTTTTGCCGGCATTAATGCAGCATCTAAAAGTTTTTTTACCGAAAGTAAGGCACGCGGCATTTATAATTATACATTATACCACCCAACCGAATTTGTAATATCTAAAATAATTTACAATGTTTTACTGCTTTGTGTAGTTTCTTTTTGCAGTGTTTCTTGTTTTAGCTGGCTTATAAATTATCCTGTACAAAACTCGCTTTTATTTATCCTAACCCTACTAATTGGCACTACTGCCTTAGGTGGGGCTTTAACTCTTATGAGTTGCATTGCTTCAAAAACAGGCAATAGTTATTCGGTTATGAGTTTGTTAAGCATGCCTGTTTGTATACCGGTTATGTTAATGGCTTTGCGTTTAACCAAAAACGCTATTGATGGGCTGGAATGGTCGGTTAGCTATAAATATTTAGGCGGTTTGTTTTTAATTGATGTGATAATTATCACTTTGTCGCTTTTTTTATTTAGGTATCTTTGGAAAGAATAATTTGATGAAAAACTGGTGGTGGAAAATAGTTGCAATTGCCTTAGTATTATACTCAATAATAATAGGTTTTATGGGCAATGTACCACATTTAAATATTTTAAACGAAACCATACGTAACCTGTATTTTCATGTACCGCTATGGTTTGCCATGTTAGTGCAAATGGGTATATCATGGTTTTTTGCTTTACGTTATTTAAACGGGTATAACATTAAGTATGATATCATGTCGTCTCGCGCAGCTTATGTTGGGGGGATGTTTGCCATACCCGGGCTTATAACAGGCTCCATTTGGGCAACTTATACATGGGGTAAACCCTGGGTGGCCGAAGACCCAAAACTACAAGGGGTTATGGCTGCCATGCTGGTTTATTGCGTATATTATTTATTACGCGCTTTAATACCCGATGCACAAACCAAAGCCCGTATATCGGCTGTTTACAATATTTTTGCTTTTATTATGACTTTTGTTTTTATAATGGTTTACCCTCGTTTGGCACCAAGTTCTTTACACCCTGGTAATGGAGGCAATCCGGCTTTTGGTAAGTACGATATGGATAACGATATGCGCATGGTTTTTTACCCCGCTTGTATAGGTTGGATTTTAATGAGTGTATGGCTTTTAAATGTTTTAAACCGAATGAAAAAATTACAATACAATTTAAGTAACGATGAAAAAATTAATTAGCCTGGTATTTTTATTACTGCTTACAGCAAGCACCTTTGCTCAGGAAAGTGAGCCGCAAATGGCAGACACAATGCGTGGCGATGGTAAAATTTACGTGGTAGTGTTAGTGCTATCAGTTGTATTTGCATGCCTTGCTACTTATTTAATTGTTATAGATAGAAAACTTAAAAAACTGGAAGACACTTTTAATAAAAAATAACCCCCATGAAAATACTACACATATTTATAATAATTATTATTGCCGTGGCGATTGGAGCATTAATTGCCACTTTAGGTGTGAAAGGAGAA
>DATFTU010000318.1:0-7788 GCA_035261565.1 Bacteroidia bacterium | reverse complement strand
TTACTGAATTTTTGATGAAAGGTAATGGTATCGTTTTGCAAATTACCATCTGCACTTTCAACATAAAATTTCATGGTAAACGAACTATCTCCGCCCGGCACGGGATACACAAAATTATTTAACGACGGGTAAATAATAGCGGGGTCTTTACAGTAGCCCGAATCTTTATAAGGGTATAAGTTGTTTGAACCATTAACCGAAGTGGCTATTTGAGCCCCCGAACTATTATAAAACGAATAATGGGATTTTACGGAGATATCAGTAGAAAAATCGCAGCGTAAAAAAGTACCTATATTAGTTTTCATATCACTGGCGCCGGCATATTGGTTGTAAGGTATTTGACTGTAATTTTTAAGCGGACTTTGTAAATCATACACAAAACTAACATCGCTAAAAACACTTCCGGGGCCAATGATGCTGCTATACATAGTATCATTAAAAGTCCGGTTATGATTTAGGTAAACTTCATCTAAATGCCAATGGTCAACATCGCCACAAGCGCCAGATAAGTTACTAAACCTAAGCTGAAAACCGTTATGAAAGTACGATGTATCAAGTATTGGTATCATAACTAAATGCCAACTGCTGTCGGGGTCATACAAATAACCACCAACACTCCAAATTTGGTTCCAGGTTGTGTCTTTGGGGCTATATAAATCTAAACTAAAGTAATCGCCTTGTTCGGGCTTCTCCCAAAAACCTCTGCCCTGATAATAGAAACTTAAATATACGCTATCGGCCGGAGAAAGCCCAATTTGTAAAGCGGGGATAGAATCTAAACGAATGGGGGCAGAGTATAGTGTATCTGACGAAGCGGGTTGCAAGTTATTAGCAGTTGTTGATATAATGCTTGGGCTATATGGGTAACCAAACCTATCCAACCCGTCAAATGTAGCCACGCCTAATGTAGGAGGGGCCATGGCTTTAGTGTGGTTTACAAATACCGATTGTGATTGTATGGTTGGCCACTTTGTAGTATCAGGAAAAGGGCCTGCATACGAAAACTCATCGTAAAAAGGAAGTGTTAATGTAGTGGTGGGTGTGCTTTGTATTTTGCTGTTTAGTTGTGTTGCATGCTTTTGTTTAGCCTTGTTTTTATGGTACTCTATAAGTGTGGCATTGCTGTGCAAAGGTTTTAGTGCGGGCTTTTGGGCCTGTGCAATAAACGATACAGCAATAAAAAACAGCAGTATATATAATTTCTTAATCATCGTTTTTGATTTTATTTTCATTATAAGTTTAGTTTTACCTAACTACAACGAAAAAGCAAGCAATTTATTTTAAGCCCATAAAGGTACATTAAATTTTGCTTTGTTAAGGGGTAGAATGGGGAGTTGCTAAAGGGCAATAAATAAAATGAAACTATTTATTCTCTTTATTATTTATGGTCTCAATTTTCTGTTTATCGCCGGTAATATATAAATCTATTTTGGCTCCGGTATTAAGCTCTTTATCTCTTCCAAAAGCAGGTGTTTGTTTATAAATAACTGCCTCACAACTATCATCAATAGATGATTTATCGCCCATTATGTTACCAACCTGTAACGATGAGGCTTGTATTTTAGTTTTGGCATCGCAAAAAGTTAAGCCTACTAAATTGGGCAAAGAAATAGTTTCGTTGTTATTGCCTTTGCCCACCTGTAATTCAATTAACGAGCCTTTTTTTACGGGTGTGCCCGGTGCAATTTCTTTGCCTTTATAAAATTGTTTAATAACACAGTTTTTACAAGCATCGGCTACATATGTAATTTTGGCTTTCAGCCCGTAACTTTCTATCATGGCAACTGCCTGACGTACCGATTTGTCAACCAGTTTAGGCATCTCTATCTGCGGGGGCAGCATAGAAGTTATGTATAAATAAATAACCCGGTTTTCTTTTACTTCGCTTTCTTTCTCAGGGTCTTGTCTTATAATAGTGCCAGGTGTTTGCTGTGTGCTATAAATAGAATCAATTATTTGATAACGTAGTTTTTTATCTTTAATAAAATCGTTTAACTGTGTGATGGATTTGCCCGCAAAATCGGGAACTTTAACTGTTATGTTATGCTGTGTATAATTGGCAACCATTTTAAAGCTAACCCAAAGTAATAGCATGGCAACAATAAAGGCCAGCCCCGCATGAATAAAAAATTGTTTGGTTTTAATAAATTTAAAATAACTCATATCAGGTTAAAAGCTCTTTTAGTTTTTTAATTTGTTCGGCATTGCCCAGTACAAATATTTTTGCAGACGGAATAATACGGGTATCTGCATCGGGGTTAATGATATACTCGCCCGAAGCAGTTTTAAAACCAATAATATTAGCGCCCGATTTGTTACGTATTTCTAAATCGCGCAAGGTTTTGTGACGTAAACGTTCAGGAATGTTTTCAAACGTAATTTCCTCCATGTTAACCGAATCGCCTTCTTGCCCCACAATATGGTCAATAAACTCAATTACATCGGGTTTCATAATAAGTGATGCCATATGCGCGCCCCCCACTTTATCAGGCATTATAACGTTGTTGGCCCCCGCAATTTTTAATTTGGTGTCTGAGTTATCTTCACTGGCACGACTAATAATAGTAAGGTTAGCATTTAAATTGCGCGCCGTAAGCACTATAAAAAGGTTATCAGCATCAATAGGTAAAGTTGTAACAAGGGCCTTGGCCCGTAGTATGCCGGCTTTAAGTAAAACATCATCCAATGTGGCATCGGCATTTATAACCAAATCGCTGTACTGGTGTTGCATGCTTGCAGTTAGCTCGGCGTTTTTTTCAATTACTACAAAACGCTGCTTGTGTTTTTTTAAAACTTGTGCGGCCTGCCTTCCGTTACGGCCGTAGCCACAAATAATAACATGGTCATTTAATTTTTCTATGGTTGCGTTCAATTTTCGGCTCTTAAATAACTGGTTAAACTCGCCATCAAATACAAAACGGGTTACGGCACTTATGGCGTAAGCAAATATACCAAAACTTATCATCACCAACAGGGCAGTAAATATTTTACCCCACATATCTAAGGGGTGAACCTCTTCAAAACCAACCGTGGCAACGGTTATAATAGTCATATAAAAAGCATCAATTAAATTATAACCGCAAATAAGCATATAACCCAATGTACCAAACAAGGTTATGGCTATTAGCATATAAAGCGGTAATAAAAAACGCCCGTATGTTTTAAGTTCTTTAAACATTAACGCGGTAAATTTAACTATTGCGGTTTATTTATTGGCAATAAAAAAGCCACCCTTTTTAAGAGCAGCTTTTTAATATCTTTTATAAGATAACTATAATTAATGATGATGCCCATGCGGACCATGTACATGCCCGTGGTCAAGCTCTTCGGCAGTTGCTTCGCGTACTTCAATTACATTGCCCACAAAGTGTAAATCATAGCCGGCTAAAGGGTGGTTAAAATCCATTATTACATGGTTATCGCCAACCTCTACAACCATACCCTGCATTTGATGGCCTTCGCTGTCAAGCATGGGTAATTCTTCACCTTCTTTTACACGCTCAGCATCAAATTTACCATCTACATGAAAAGCTTCTTTCGGAATTTCAGCCACATAATCTCCGTTGTGTTCGCCATAAGCTTTATCAGCTTTTACATGAAAATCAAAAGCATCGCCGGCTTGTTTGCCTGCTAAGTTTTTTTCAAAATCTTCTAATACACCGCCCGAGCCAAAAAGAAAAACAAACGGATGTTCGGCAGTTGTTTGTTCAATTAATTCTTCGGGTTGGTCTTCTAATTTGCCTGTTAAATGGTAATTTACCGATACGGCTTTGTTTTTTTCAATTTTCATGTTTACTTAATTATTTGTTTACGGGCCTTTTAATCTTCTCTGTTATTTAAGACAAATAGTATGCCCTAAGAGGAGCCAAAGTTATAAAAATAAAAAAGCCCCACATTACTGTGGGGCCAATTTATTAGTGTGAACTAAAATTACTTGTTAACTTTTTTAGCTAATTCAGAACCAGCTTTAAATTTAACTACTTTTTTAGCAGCAATTTTAATTTCTTTCCCTGTTTGAGGGTTACGGCCCATACGAGCAGCGCGTTTAGAAATTGAAAAAGAACCGAAACCTACTAAAGCGATACGGTCACCTTTTTTTAATTGTTTTTCTAAAGTTTCAATTGTAGCTTCTAAAGCACGACCTGCGTCAGCTTTTGTTAATTTTGAGTGAGCTGCAATTGCATCGATTAATTCACCTTTGTTCATGTTTTTGTTTTTTTAGGGTTAAACTTAATTTTAATTGAACAGAGCAAATGTATATACGAAAGCCTTGCTTGTCAATAGGTACAAGCAAAAAAGTAACAAAATTGTTGATAAATAGGGCGTTTGTTAATAAAACATACTGAAATAGCCCTGAAATATGGGTTTTCAACATATTAACAACCCACGTTTAGCCAATAACAACACCTTTGCAGGTGTAATTGCTTAGAAGCATTATAAATAAAGAGAAGATAATACTATGCAAAAAATGAATTTTCGGTGAACGAAAATCCTTTTAAAAATTCGGACGTAGAAAGTTTTTTCTTTCCCGCCATTTGTAGTTCGGTAACTTCAATAAAACCGCCCGGTACAGCCACTTGCAAAAATGTTTTATTGTCGGTTTTTATGTGCCCGTACTGTAAGCCCTGTTGTACTTCGGTTTTAGTTGTTTGGTATATTTTAAAAATAATTTTTTTATCGCTCATGTTTAATTCTGTCCAGGCACAAGGATAAGGCGAAAGGCCACGTATTAAATTATATATGTTGTTTATATTATCATTCCAGTTTATTCGGCAAGTATCTTTAAATATTTTTGGCGCATGTTTAGCTTCATTGCCTACAAGCAATTTATTTTGTTCGGTAAGTGTTATGTTGCCTTGTTCTATTTTTTTTACGGTTTGCAATACCAGGTCAGCACCTTGTGTCATTAATATATCATGCAACTCGCCTGCATTCATATCGGGGGTAATAGTAACCTTTTGCTGCATTAATATATTGCCCGTATCAATTTTGTGTTGCAGTTTAAAGGTTGTAATACCGGTTTCTTTTTCTCCGTTTATAATAGCCCAGTTAATGGGGGCAGCGCCACGGTATTGTGGCAGTAACGATGCGTGTAAATTATAGGTGCCAAGCGGGGGCATGTTCCAAACACGCTCAGGCAACATTCTAAATGCTACAACAATTTGTAAATCGGCCTGTAGTGATTTTAATTCATGCAAAAAAGTTTCGTCTTTTAAATTGGTAGGTTGTAATATGTGTAAGTTATGTGCAACGGCAAATTGTTTTACGGCGCTTTGTTGTATTTGTTGGCCACGGCCTGCGGGTTTATCGGGCATGGTTATAACACCCACCACATTATAATTATTATCTACAAGAGTTTTTAAAGTTTGCACCGCAAAATCGGGCGTGCCCATAAACACTATACGCATATACCTATATTTAAGGCACAAAGATAAAATAAAGAGGTTCTAATCCCTCCCGTCCACCAATAAACCGATAAATTATATATTATTGGTTGCTCACTAAGTGCGAAGCAATTTTATGCTTGCCGCCTTCAATAATAATTACAAAATCTTCGTGGGTGGTAACGAGTTCGTATTTTACATCGTAAACTAATTTTATACAGGCTTCTTCTCCGGCTTCACTTTCTTCTTTGCTTTCCTTTAATTCATACGATTGCATTTTGCCCGTAACCTCTTTTAACTTGTCAAATTTTTCAGCCAGTTTTACTTCACTTTCACCTTGAATAAACTCGGTAGAGTAATAGGTGTTTTTTACAGCGGCATAATCGCCCTTATCAATAGCCTTTAAACAATTTTCGGCAGTTTCTTTGGCTGTATTCATATCCAGTTTGGCAACCGAACAACTCATAATAAATAAAGATGATAAAAAGACTAAAGCTATTTTTTTCATACAGTTGGTTTTTTTAGTGATATCAAATATAACTAAATAAACTTCGGTTTTTAATTTAAAGTTAACTAAACCACAGCTTAATGTTACTAAGGCAAAAAAGTATAAAATGTTTTAACTATATTATTAATAATATGTTTAGCATTTGGTAAATATTCCCTAAACAACACTTTGGTTTTACTGCCTTAATTTTGTAGAGCAAAAAGTTAAACTGCTTTTTGTAAGGGCATGGAGGTTTTGTAGAGTGACGCTTATTGTTTTCCGGATACTAAGAAGATTTAAAATATATATAAACCTTTATTAATTAAGTTAAAATGAAAACAAGCGAAAAGCCGGGTGTGTACGTTGTTGGTATAGGCCAATTGCAGATAGAAAAAAGTGCTGAATTAAGCATTCGCGCAATGGGTGCCAAAGCCATACGCATGGCTATGGACGATGCGCAAATTGAAAAAGCAGATGCTGTTTACCTGGGTAATATGTTATCGGGTGTGTTGTGCAACCAGCAGCAGTTAGGGCCTTTAGTTGCCACATCGGCCGGACTGAAAGGAACAGAATCGGTTACGTTAGAAGCAGCCTGTGGCTCGGGCGGGGCAGCTTTACGTGCGGGTTTTATGGCTATTATGAGTGGTTTATGCGAAACCGTAGTAGTATGTGGTTTAGAAAAAATGTCGCACCCGGATAAAGAATTTATTACCCGTTCTATTGCCACAGCATCTGATTGGGAAAGCGAAGGTGGCAAAGGTGAAACTTTTATTACCCTAAACTCTAAGCTAATGAAAATGTATATGCAACATTACGGAGTTTCATCTGAATCATTTGGTATGTTTGGCGTTAATGCACATAAAAATGCAAACAGCAACCCTAATGCGTTGTTTAAAAAAGAGATAACACTTAACGATTATATCAACTCTAAATTTATATCGGACCCTGTGCGTATTTATGATGCGTCGCCTGTTTGCGATGGGGCGGCAGCCGTTGTATTATCAAAACACCCGCCGGTAACTAACAAATATGCCAGCGTAAAAATTACAGCTTCTGCTTCGTCAACCGAGTACGTGGGTATATCTGACAGAACTAATCCCTTAGCTGCCGAAGGCATACAACGTTCGGGCCAAAAAGCGTATAACATGGCCGGCATAAGTGCAGCCGATGTTGATTTTTTTGAGTTGCATGATGCTTACTCAATTATTTCTACACTATCGCTTGAGGCTATGGGCTTTGCTAAACCCGGCACAGGCTGGCAACTGGCAGCCGAAGGAGAAATTTTACCAACGAGCAAAATTCCTATTTCAACTTTTGGAGGTTTAAAGGCACGCGGGCATGCGGTGGGTGCATCGGGAGTTTACCAGGCTGTAGAGGCTTATTTACAACTAACCGATAGGGCAGCGGCTAACCAAATTGCTAAAAATGTAAAAGTGGGGCTTATACAAAGCATTGGCGGTACTGCATCAACAACTATTACGCATGTTTTAGAAAAAGTGTAGGCTTTAGCAGAAAAAAATCTTACTTCCAATACAGCATAAAATAATTATTTTTATGCTGTATGGAAAAACACCCTCTTTTAAAAGAATTACAAGCCAGGCACAATTTTTCTGAGGCTGATTTTGAAAAATTACTACCTCTTTTTGAAGAACGTTGTTATAAAAAAAATGAAATGATTTTTAAATCGGGTGATGTGGTAAAATATGTGTTTTTTATTCTGCAAGGCTGTTTCAGGCAATTTTATATTAATGCAAATGGTGTTGAACGTACTATTTATATAATGGAAGAAGGGCGTTGGACCGGAGAGTCTTTAAGTTTTATGAATGAAATTCCTACTAATATGAATTTGCAGGCGCTTGAAGATTGCAAGGTATTGGCAATGACTAAACCAAAATGGGAGTATGCCATACGTAATAT
>DATFTU010000317.1:0-2439 GCA_035261565.1 Bacteroidia bacterium | reverse complement strand
AATTGCCAGTGGTAATTTAGCTGTTATACAAGAGTTTATTGAATATCAAATCAGGTTGTTTAAAACCCACGATTCGGGTCACGAAGGATTTAGATTGTACCATTTTGTAGTTTTATTAATTGGTTGTTTTCCGGCATCAGTATTTTTTATTCCTTCTCATACTAAAAACCCATCCGATACGCCTTTTCAGGTATACGTAAAAAAATGGATGCTGGCTCTATTTTGGGTGGTACTAATTATATTTACCCTGGTAAATACTAAAATAGTGCATTACTCAAGCATGTGCTATTTTCCGCTAACCTATTTAGCTGCTTATAAGCTGCACGATATTATTTACTCGCGCAAAAAATTAAATAGTATTGTTTTTTCACTCGGGTTATTCTTAATTATTGTTTTGGGTATTGCTTTTACTGCGGCAGGCTTAATTAATTATTTTGTCCCCACAATTGCAAACAGTAATTTAATTGACGATAAATTTGCCGTAGCCTCTTTACTTACCCCTGTAAAATGGTACGGGTTTGAATGGATAGTTGGGGTTTTATTTTTAGTTTTTTCTATTTACTTTTTTATTAACCTGCACAAAAACAAAAAGTACATGTATGGTTTATTTACAACCTCCCTACTAACTATTTGGTTAATTACTTTATTAATTGTCCCTAAAGTTGAACCTTATTCTCAAGGCCCGGCCATTGAATTCTACGAATCATTAAAAGGGAAAGATTGTTATGTAGAAACCATAGGTTTTAAAAGCTACGCTTATTTATTTTATACCGACAGGCAACCTGCCCACAACAGCCCTGATATGTTAACTTATATTAAAAGTGAAAAAGAAAGAGTTGCTAAAACCAATGGCGAAGATTACGATTTCAGCCTATTTAGTTTAAACTGGATGTTGTTTAAAACCATTGATAAACCAGCCTATTTAGCTGCAAAAGTTACTGAAATAGAAAATATTAGAAAATACCATCCTGATTTAATAGAACTATATCAAAAAGGAGGCTTTGTGTTTTATAAACGATTGCCATTACCAAACAATCATTAATTTAGGCACGCTTTTTGGAAATAAACTTTAAAAATAACCCTATGAAAAAGAAAATCGCTATTGCACTATTATCTGTTTGCGTTATGGGCGCACAAGCTCAAAGTTTAAAAGATAAACTTAAAAATGCTGAAAACAAAGCAGAACAAGAAGTATCGGGGTCTAACAAAACATCACTTAGTAACGATGATATTATTGCCGGTTTAAAAGAAGCATTAAGTACTGGTACAAAAAACTCCACCGCATCGGCATCAAAAGTTGATGGGTATTTAAAAAACCCGGCTATATTCATTCCATTTCCGCCAGAGGCAGAAAAAATGAAAGCCGAGCTTATTAAATTAGGCTATAAAGCAAAAGTTGATGAGTTTGAAACATCGGTTAACCATGCTGCCGAACAAGCTGCGGCAAGTGCCGCCCCTATTTTTTTAGACGCCGTTAAAAACATGACCGTTACCGATGGTTTATCTATTTTAAAAGGCTCTGATACGGCTGCAACACATTATTTACGCCAAAACACATCAACAGCTTTAACAACTCAATACCACCCAATTGTAAAAGATGCATTAGCAAAAGTAAATGCTACAGCTTATTGGACTGAGCTTGTAAACATATACAATAAAATACCGTTTGTAAAAAAACAAAACCCTGATTTAGAAGGTTTTGTTACCGGAAAAGCTTTGAATGGTTTATTTTATTTAGTAGGGCAAGAAGAAACCAAAATACGCAAAAACCCCGCTGCACAGGTTACCGATTTACTTAAAAAAGTGTTTGGTGGTAAGTAATTGCAATTATTAAAAATAAGATACTATCAAATAAAAAACGATTTAAGTTTTTTATTTCTTGTACTTGCAGGTATTGTAGCTGCACTGTCTTATTTCTTTTTTACTAAAACCGATAATAAACAATTTTACTTTTTAGCTTTTGTACTTTTAATACTGGTAAAGTTTCACACATCTCGAAAAGACTTAGGCTATGTATTAAAACACTTAAACAACCCTATAAAACAGTTAATTACCGAGTATCAGTTATTTTTATTGCCCTTTAGCATACCAAGCTTGTTTACACAGGTTTGGTATTTTTTTTTCGTAATACAATTAGCCGGTTTATTGATTGCTTTTACTAATGCAAAACCCGCAGGGGTGGTTTGGCTGCCTGCTATTTCAAAATATGTTAACCCAATTCAATTTGAGTGGGTTTCGGGATTACGAAAAAACTGGTTGGCAATTTTACTTTTTATATTAATAGCCCTTATATTAAGTAGTGTAAAACTATTTCCTTTAGCAGCACTTTGTATGATAAATATGAGCATTATGGGGTTTTATACCGAGGCTGAATCGCGGCAAATGCTAACAGCTAATAGCAGTTCACCAAAAAAAATTATGGCGCAAAAAATTATATTC
>DATFTU010000316.1:0-5745 GCA_035261565.1 Bacteroidia bacterium | reverse complement strand
TTTTAAACTTAACGCATGCGGATATTGTATAAAAATATACCCTCCTTTGTTAAGCAAATTATAGCATTTTTCAAAAAACGACTTTAACTGACTTACGGGGATATACTCTAAAGCACTTATTGAATAAATAAGTTTATATTTTTTAGGGAAGCAATAAGTTAAAAAATTGCCACAATAAAAATTGCCATCGGGTAAATTACTTTTAGCTTTATTTATCATAGCTTGACTAACATCGATTCCCGAAATTTTGTATTTACCGTATAACATTGATAAATAAACACCGGGGCCACAGCCAAAATCAAGTATTTCAGAGTTTTGTTGAATATTTCCATCCAAAAAAGCACAAAAATCCGATTTAAGTTTATCAATTGCATTTTGCACTTCTATTCTGTGAGAAAAACCGGCATTTTCCTGGTCTGATTTGTTTTTATTATACGAAAATGCCTTCCATTGCCTTAGAGATAATTGCATTTTGTGTTCTAATCCAAAAAAAATTAAAATATTATTTACTATTATATTATTGGTTAGCAATATATATAACCTTGTTAAAACCACTTTATAATAGTTCTATAAGTTTATTAGTTATAATATCTACAGAATAGTTTTCTATCGGGAAATTATAATTATAATTTAAAGACAGTTTGCTATTAAAAATTAAAGGCATTTTTGTTACTATTTCATTTTTTGCAACAAAAAAACCAAGTTTATTTTCTTCAATAAATTGAGAAAGTCTCCCTTTTTTGCCTACAAATATTATTGGAATACGATGAAAAATAATTTCGTATATTTTAGTTATAATATAATCTTTTGCATAATCGGGGCATATAAGTAAATAGTAATCATAACTCATTAATTTTTGGTATAGTTCGTTTTCAGCCAACGCATCATGATAAAATATCTTTCTTCCAATTAATTGTCGTTTATCAAAAACATCCATATATTTTTTTACATGACAGAAAAAGTCAAGCTTGCATCCCAATTTATCTTCCTCGAAAACCTTTGCTATATCAGTAATTTCATTTTTAATATTGGCATAAAGCGTTCCGAAATAAATTATTTTTGGGCTTTGATTTTTAGCTTCTTTACTTAAAATAGTTGGCTCAATATCATACCCATGTGGCAAATGAACTATTTTTTCTTTTTGAGAAGGATATAAGTTACATAATTCATCCATCATTTTTTGATCAGGAACTGTTATTACATCACTATGTTGTACAACATACTTTTCTTTTCTTTGTTCCTCTGCCTTTCTGTTAGAAGACATAACATTTAAGCTATATGATTCTTTCCAAGCCCAAGGGTCTCTAAAATCTACAATTATTTTTGTTTTGATGTAGGATTGAAGTTTGCTAATAAAATAAGTTAAATTAAAAGGGAAGCCAGATACTATAATAGTATCAATTTTCTTTTCTTTTATTTTGGCTAAAACAGTTTGCTTTATAAGTTTTTCACTAAAAGCCGCTTTATCATAATAATTGCCACGCGTTAAAATCTTTACTCTGAGCAATTGCCATCTATAAAGCAATTTTTGTATAATTGATTTAGGCTGCTTATTTAATATTTTAGGATACGCTGGTTTTAACCAAGTAACATTAATACCACTTACATCTTTTGCCCAGGTTGAAATTTCTGTATTATCGGATGTAAAGGAAATAACAGAAACATTAACTCCTTTTTTATTTAAGTATTTAGCAAACTTAGCCCATCTTCTCCCCCCTATACCTGCCACCGGAGGAAACACATAGGATATAATAAGTACATTTTTATTTATCAAATTCTTTTTAGCCACCTTACATTACAAACAAATTAAGGTTAGTTAATGGTGATTTGTTCAATTAATGTTTTATAGGAAGCTGCATTAACCGGTGATTCCTTTTTAAAATATTGATTAGCCAAATCGAAACATTTTTTCTTTACAGTTTCATCTGTTTTTTCAAATTTATTCTTTAAAGAATTACTTTCGTCAATTATATACCCGCAATTGTGCTCAGTTACAAAAGAACTGAAATCGCCCAAATTTTTTGAAACCAGCACTTTTAAGCCAGCGTATAAATACTCAGCAAACTTTGTTGGAGAAGCAACTTTGTTGGTATCTGATTGCTCCCTTACTAAAATCCCGTAATCGCAACATTGAAGATGTATTAATACATCCTGATGTTCGACCCATTTAATATATACCTGTTCAGGAAATTTATTTTTTAGTCTTTTGTTATCGCCGTTTTCTTTTGAAAGAAAAAGAATCTTATTTTTTTTATTATTAACTAATATCGGTAAAAATATTTTCTCTAAAAGCTCAAACGACTGCCATGGAGCCGTAGAACCAGAATAAACAAAAACAGTATCATCATCTTTTATACCCAATTCTTCTCGTATTTTATACACTTTAGAGTTAATAGTAAACGTATCTTGATTAAAATATTTTCTATCTAAGGTACATGGGATTACAACATGGTTATTTTGTTTGTACCCAAAATTTCCTTGCCAATAGTTTACCAGTTGCTGTGATACAGCCATTCTATAATCTGCATTGTTAACAACATAAGATTCGAATGATTTTACATTGTTCCTTAAATAATCTACCGGGAAAACATCATATTCTGAAATTTCGGCAGACATGGCACTTCTTCCATCAAATACTATTTTTTTAAGCATTCCCCAACGTCTCACTCGTAAAGCCATTTTGGTACAAAATACGTTACGACAAATAGCTATACGTTCGCCAGTAACAAGGCAAACAAAAAAAAGTAATAGAGATGTATATTGAAAGTTTTTTAAACCCGGAAATGCAGGCAAAACTATTGCCATTGGAGATAGTTTTTTAAGCCTATTTTTTGCATCAGTTTTAACTAATTCCCGAATTGAAAGAAATGCTACAACCCTAATTTTGGTGTTGTGTTTAGCATTTAAATAATCGCAAACATCAATAACCTGACTTGAGTAAATACCGGGATGAAATTGATCGAGAAGAGTAACGTAAATCATTTATAGATTTAAAGCCGAATTATATTACGCGCTATTTAATGATTTGTTGGCATTTAAAATATCACTTACAAGCATTCTTCCGCCCGGAACATTGATTACATCTTTTGCATACGTATCAGGTATTGGTTGGTTATTTAATAACATATCAATCCATTTATGATAGTATTTAGGTACATCATTATTGATTTTCAGCATTTTAAAAAACTCATCATCTTTAAAGCCCACGCGTTGCATAAAGGCAAATAAAGTTTGTACCGAATAATCATTTACATTCTCGCCTGCCTGTTGCCTGGTGGGGGCAAAATAATCTTCCTCTAACACAGCATAAAATTTATTATTATCTACATAAAACTGATAGGTGTTTTTGGCCGCAATTCC
This sequence comes from Bacteroidia bacterium, assembly GCA_035261565.1. GTDB lineage: Bacteria > Bacteroidota > Bacteroidia > B-17B0 > Aurantibacillaceae > PALSA-968. The sequence continues at coordinate 2,385 of DATFTU010000316.1, read as the reverse complement.
AACTTTTTTATCCATGCCCAAAGCGTAAATAATTTTACGCAAAGGTGTTTTTAAAGCTTTTAGGATTGGATTACTTCTTAGCGAATCTGTCGTTCTTTTTTTATCCGGGCTCCACAATACAAGCGTGGCTGATAAAGATACCGGGTTAACAACCACATGCGGCTCCCAAGCATCAACTATATGCAAAGGTTTTTCAGCCTGAGTAAAATGTTCTTTAATTTTAAGTTTGGTTTCTTTTGTTTCAGGGTTTACTTCAACATTTTTTTCAAAAAGCATGGCTTCGTAACCAGAACCAAAGGCCGCGTATGATGAAAGTATATAATTATTATGATGGTGAATGGCTGAAGCCACCACATGGGGTTCATACGTTTTTAAAGGAACAAATAGATGGGCTTTTATATAAAAATCATTATTCTCAAATACATAGAAAAAAGGAATTTCGTACATCGTCCATTTACGCTGTAAAAAACCTTTATCAGTTAAATTAGTTTTAAAAACTTCAAACCAAAAATTTTTATCTTTTCCCATTTCAACCAATAATTTCCCAGCTGCCAAATGAAAATTCTTTCTGTCTTCTACACTATTGTTTAGATTGACAACTTGCTTAACGTATTGATTGTTTTTCATTACTTACAATTATATTTAATTGAAATGGCTAAGAAATGTAGCATAATTATTATCTGCAAAAAAATATTGTTTCCAATAATTTCTTGCACCCTTTCTTAATTGAGTATAGTTTTCTTTTTCTTTCAAAGCTTCGATTTTATGGGCTACTTCTTTAGCATTAAAGTTTTTTTCAATTAAATAACCGGTTTCATTGGTTACTATTTCTTTTGTGCCACCTACATTAGTAGCAATAACAGGTATACCACAGCTGATAGCTTCCATAATTGAAACAGGAATCCCTTCAGAAGCGCTGCAATTTATGAAAGCATCCACAGACTCATTTTGGTAAAAAGCAAATATTTCGTTTTGAGTCAACGAGCCTTTAAAATCAGTTACAATATTACCCGGTAATTTTTCAGCTTCTTTTTTTACATCTTTTAATAAAACACCATCACCAATATGAGTCCATTTAACAGGTCTTGTTACGTACTTCAAAATTCCAACAATTAAATGAATTCTTTTAACTCGGTTAACACCAGAGCATGAAACTATATGTATAGGAGAAGAAATGAATGGTAAGGGATTAACACCAAAATCTTTCGTACCTATATAAGAACAAGTAATTTTTTGTTTGAATTTTGGATAAAGGCCTTTTAAATAATTTTCACCTACATGTGATATTGTAAAAACCTTATCTGTGTTTTTTAAACAAAATTTGCGCAAAGGTAAATAATTAGGTTTGCCATTATTCTCATACACATCAAAGCCATGAGCCCGTGTATAATTTTTTTTAATCAGTTTTTTATAATTTAGTATTGATAAAGACAAATTCCAATCGAAAAACCAATATGAATAGAAGTAAGAATTATTTGCAGGTTTAGCCATAGCCCTTATTTCTTCAGAATAATAAATACAATTTAAAATATGATTAAGGTTGTATTTAAAATTTTGAATAAACATTTTTCTTTGCCTTGAAAAAAGTAATTCGTTTAGTATTAAAGTAAAAAAGAGTAATGTATTTTTTTTTAGTGTTTGTTTTTTCGATTTATTACCCGGCTGATCGATATAAATAAGTTTTACATTGGGGGGAGTAACTCTTTTAGTTTCTGCTTTAGATTTATGAAACAGGTATACAGTTTCAAAAGACGGAGCTATAAAATTTAACTCATTTTCAATAAAAGATTCTCCGTTACCGTAAGGATAAGCCTGAGTAAAGAAAAATAAATTCTTTTTAAGCAATGCTTACTAATTTTTCAAATTATAAAACTCAAGTATATGTGACGTTATTTTTAAAACTTCGTCGTGGGTTAAATCATAATACATAGGCAGTCTTAGTAAGCAATCAGAAAATAGATCCGTATTAATTAATTCCCTGTTATCGTGTTTATCAGTATAAAACGGGCTTTTATGAAGCGATAAGTAATGAAAAACGCTGCTAATATTTTGTTTTTTCAAATGGTCTATTAACCCTGACCGCTCATCCAAGTTTCTGCAAACTAAATAATACATATGAGCATTATTAGTGGCCTCTTTTGGTATGTGGGGTAATTTAATTCCTATTTTTTTCAAGGGAGCCAACTCTTTATCATAATCATTCCAAATTTTCTTTCTCCTTTTTTGTATAAGCTCTAAATTCTCTAATTGAGCATATAAAAAAGCCGCAATAATATCCGACGGTAAAAAAGAAGAGCCTATATCAACCCAACCATATTTATCAATTTCGCCCCTAAAAAAGGCTGAGCGATTAGTGCCTTTTTCTCTTATAATTTCAGCTCTTTT